>CAUUIG010000167.1:0-2513 GCA_963545095.1 uncultured Streptococcus sp. | reverse complement strand
TCCTTGATAATTTCTTCTTCGTAAAGGGCGACAAACTTGTCGATTTCATCGTTTTTGACCATGCTAATCGCAGTCACCACATCTGGCGTACCAACGGTCATCCCACGGTTCACCAAGACCATGAGAGCTTGAATAACCTGACGGGCTTCCTCACAGGCAGTCTCTTCTCCCAAAACTTGGACAATCTCCGTACGAGCATGAATCACCACATCAAGCTCTTCTTCCATCAAACGAAGATGGCGCTCATTGGAACCAAAAAGATGAAACAGGTCATCTGGATGACTCAGTTGAATGTCTATTGAATGTTCCTTCAAATAAAGAACCTCTCTAATCCTTTTATTTCTTTTTATTATAGCAAAGGGGTGGAGAAATTACTAGCCCAAACCCAATGAATAAAGTCTAGTGTTCTAAGTATTCTTGCCAGATAACGTCGAAATCTCCTAGGTTAAAAGAGAAACTGGCATGTTCCTCCAAAAAGCGACTGACCTCATCAAAATCGTCTGTGTGTTTTGGAAAAGCCGACTCTTCAAAAGCTAGGTCTGCCAATATAGCTTTGGGACTGTTACTTTTAGGATTGCGCTCGGTCATGAGCCAAGTGTAAAATGATTTTCTCATAAGTCACCCTAGATCAACTCTGTCCCAAACTGGTCTTGCTTGATTTTGCCAGCCTTCATCAAGCCACCAAGTGCTTTCTTGAACTGACCTTTAGAAATACCAAAGGTTGCCTTGATATCCTCAGGGGATGACTTATCATTCAAGGTCATAAAACCGCCATTGCTTTCCAAATAAGTCAAAATCATCTGGGCATCATTTTCCAACATTTCAAAAGAACGTGGTTTGAGGGAGAGGTTCAAGGTACGATCCACTTCACGAAAACCAATGACACGCACATCTAAAACTTGACCCAAACGTGGCTCTGCATAGCGCTCGCTAGGATGGATAAAGCCAAGCATGTTATTTTCTGGTAGGTAGACAAAAGTTCCTGACAGCTTGAGGCGGTACACAATGGCTGGCCAGTTTTGGTTCTGCATGTTGTTGTAGGCAGGACGAGCCAGACGTTGGAAGTCTTCTTGATAAGCCAAGAGTCCCCAGATACGGTCTTTCTTGTCCACTTCAAGACGGATGTAGAGTTGGTCGCCCTTCTTAGGCCAGAGTTCCTTGAGCTCAGGGAGAATATCGAGTGACACAACGATTTCCTTGTCAGGAAGGCCTGTATCCACAAAGACACCTAAGTCTTTACGAACTTCCGTTACAGTTCCCCAACCAAATTGGTCCTGAGTGGCAGTCACTTCTATGGTTGTCAGGCGGAGTTTTTGCTTCATATCCGTGTAGGCAAAACCTTTGACCGTATCCCCTACTGTATGTTGACCTTCTTCCTTAGCAAGAGCATAGGTTTGACCATCCTTTTGCACAAAGTAAAAACGGTCGTTTTCATCGATGATGAGTCCAACGATAAAACTTGCAAGATTTGTATTCATATTTCCTTCTTTCGAATAAAACTCAGCCAGCAATGCCAACTGAGTTTTTCTGTTTATTTTTAGACTTCCAAGAGTTCTTTTTCTTTGTTGGCAGTCATGTCGTCGATGTGTTTAACAGCATCGTCTGTTACTTTTTGAATATCTTTTTCAAGAGTCTTCAATTCGTCTTCAGTGATTTCTTTTGCTTTTTCTTGTTTCTTAGCTTCATCCATAGCATCACGACGGATATTGCGGACAGCCACTTTAGCATTCTCACCGACCTTCTTCACTTCTTTAGCAAGGTCACGACGAGTTTCTTCTGTAAGAGCTGGGATAACCAAGCGAATCACAGAACCATCGTTAGCTGGTGTGATACCAAGATCAGAAGCGTTCAAGGCACGTTCGATGTCTTTCAATGAAGACTTGTCAAATGGTGTGACCAACAAAACACGCGCTTCTGGAATCGTAATTGAAGCGATTTGGTTAAGAGGAGTTTCTACTCCATAGTATTCTACATGTACACGGTCAAGCAAGCTTGCATTAGCACGTCCAGCACGGATACCACCAAATTCACGAGCAAGTGATTGGTGAGACTGGGTCATTCTCTCTTTAGCTTTTTCAATAATTGCGTTAGCCATAATCTTTCTTATTCCTTTTCTTCGATATTATTTGAAACTGTTGTTCCGATATTTTCACCAAATACGACACGTTTGATGTTGCCTGGTTGGTTCATGTTGAAGACAACCAAGTCAATGTCGTTGTCCATTGAGAGGGTTGAAGCTGTTGAGTCCATGATACGAAGGCCTTTATTGATAACGTCACGGTGGGTCAATTCTTCAAATTTAACGGCTGTCTTGTCCTTCTTAGGATCGGCATTGTACACACCATCTACGCCATTCTTAGCCATAAGGATAGCATCCGCTTCGATTTCAGCTGCACGAAGGGCCGCTGTTGTATCGGTTGAGAAGTAAGGTGAACCAATTCCGGCACCAAAGATAACAATACGGCCTTTTTCAAGGTGACGAAGGGCACGTCCACGGACGTAAGGCTCGGCCA
>CAUUIG010000166.1:0-2514 GCA_963545095.1 uncultured Streptococcus sp. | reverse complement strand
AAGTTAAAAGATTTAGAAAGTATTGAAGGATGACAATTAAACTAGTAGCAACGGATATGGACGGAACCTTCCTAGATGGGAATGGACGCTTTGATATGGACCGCCTCAAGTCTCTTTTGGCTTCCTACAAGGAAAAAGGGATTTACTTTGCGGTGGCTTCGGGACGCGGATTTCTGTCTCTAGAAAAATTATTTGCTGATGTTCGTGATGATATTATTTTCATTGCAGAAAATGGCAGTTTGGTAGAGTATCAAGGTCAGGACTTGTATGAAGCGACCATGTCTCGTGAGTTTTATTTGACGACTTTTGAAAAGCTGAAAACGTCACCTTATGTAGATATCAATAAACTTCTCTTGACGGGAAAAAAAGGCTCTTATGTTCTGGATACGGTTGATGAGACCTATTTAAAAGTGAGTCAGCACTATAATGAAAATATCCAAAAAGTAGCGAGTTTGGAAGATATTACAGATGATATTTTCAAATTTACAACCAATTTCACAGAAGAAACGCTGGAAGCTGGAGAAGCTTGGGTTAATGAACATGTTCCTGGTGTTAAGGCCATGACAACTGGCTTTGAATCCATTGATATTGTTCTGGACTATGTCGATAAGGGAGTGGCTATTGTTGAATTGGCTAAAAAACTTGGTATCACAATGGATCAGGTCATGGCTTTTGGAGACAATCTAAATGACTTGCATATGATGCAGGTTGTGGGACATCCTGTAGCTCCTGAAAATGCACGATCAGAGATTTTAGAATTAGCAGAGACTGTGATTGGTCACCATAAGGACCAGTCGGTTATAGCTTACATGGAGGGCTTATAATGGCAGATATAAAATTGATTGCATTGGACTTGGACGGGACCTTGCTGACTACTGATAAAAGACTGACGGATCGTACCAAGGCAACATTAAAAGCTGCGCGTGATCGTGGTATCAAGGTTGTATTGACAACTGGTCGTCCCTTAAAAGCCATGGATTTCTTTCTCCATGAGCTAGGGACTGACGGCCACGAAGATGAGTATACGATTACCTTTAATGGTGGTTTGGTTCAGAAAAATACAGGTGAAATCCTTGATAAGACAGTCTTTTCATATGATGATGTGGCACGCTTGTATGAGGAAACAGAGAAATTATCACTGCCTTTTGATGCCATTTCAGAAGGAACTGTTTATCAAATCCAATCGGACCAAGAAAGTCTTTATGCCAAATTCAATCCAGCTTTGACCTTTGTTCCAGTGGACTTTGAAGACTTGTCTAGTCAAATGACATACAATAAATGCGTGACTGCCTTTGTTCAAGAACCTTTGGATGAAGCTATTCAGAAGATTTCTCCAGAATTGTTTGACCAATACGAAATCTTTAAATCACGTGAAATGTTGCTAGAGTGGTCACCAAAGAATGTTCATAAAGCAACAGGCTTGGCAAAACTAATCAGCCATCTTGGAATCGATCAAAGTCAAGTTATGGCTTGTGGTGACGAGGCCAATGACCTTTCTATGATTGAATGGGCAGGGCTCGGTGTTGCCATGCAAAACGCTGTTCCTGAAGTCAAGGCAGTCGCAAATGTGGTGACTCCAATGACCAATGATGAAGAAGCTGTTGCCTGGGCTATCGAAGAATATGTGCTAAAGGAGAACTAAGATATGGGATTATTTGACCGTCTTTTCGGAAAAAAAGAAGAACCTAAAATCGAAGAAGTTGTAAAAGAAGCTCTGGAAAATCTTGATTTGTCTGAAGATAATGAGCTTGCTCTTGCAGAAGCTGAGGAAGTTCCTCAAGAAGCAGAGGTTGAAAGTTTTGAAGAGCCTGTGCTTGAAGAAGAGGAAATCCAAGACACAGTTGAAGAAAGTCTGGATTCAGAGCCAGTTGTAGAAGTTCAACAAGTAGAAGAATTGCCAAACTCAGAAGAAGTCCCAGAGGAGGAGAAAACTGAGCTCCTAGAAACTGTAGAAGAAAATAGTTCCGAAGTTCTTGAACCAGAAATTCCTCAAGCAGAAGAAACCGTTCAGGAAAAATATGACCGCAGTCTTAAGAAGACTCGTACGGGCTTCGGTGCTCGCTTGAACGCCTTCTTTGCTAACTTTCGCTCTGTTGACGAAGAATTCTTCGAGGAATTGGAAGAATTACTGATCATGAGTGATGTTGGTGTCCAAGTCGCTTCTAACTTAACAGAGGAGTTACGTTACGAAGCCAAGCTTGAAAACGCCAAGAAACCTGATGCCCTTCGTCGTGTCATCATTGAGAAATTGGTTGAGCTTTATGAAAAGGATGGAAACTACGATGAAAGCATCCACTTCCAAGATGGCTTGACTGTCATGCTCTTCGTTGGTGTGAATGGTGTTGGGAAAACAACTTCTATCGGGAAACTAGCCCACCGCTACAAACAAGCTGGGAAGAAGGTCATGTTGGTTGCGGCAGATACCTTCCGTGCAGGGGCGGTAGCCCAGCTAGCTGAATGGGGACGTCGTGTGGACGTTCCAGTTGTGACTGGACCTGAAAAAGCTGACCCAGC
>CAUUIG010000165.1:0-2534 GCA_963545095.1 uncultured Streptococcus sp. | reverse complement strand
GTCATTAAATCTTTTTCTCAATACTGAAAAGTGGAGAAAGTGGGCGTTTTTCATGGATACGCACAATAGCATCCCCTAAGAGATGAGCGATTGAAATCTGCTCAATCTTATCAATCAAACGCTCTTCTGGCAGATAGATGGTATCCAAAACAACCAATTTCTTAATAGCTGATTTTTGGATATTGTCCATAGCAGGACCAGAAAGAACTGGGTGCGTACAACTTGCATAGACTTCAACAGCACCAGCTTCCGCAAGAGCATCTGCCGCATGACAAATCGTTCCAGCGGTATCAATCATATCATCAATCAAGATACAAGTCTTGCCTTCGACCTTACCGATGATGTTCATGACTTCACTAGTATTCATCTTATCAACACTACGACGTTTGTCAATGATAGCGATAGATGTTTTCAAAAATTCTGCCAACTTACGAGCACGAGTCACCCCTCCATGGTCTGGGCTGACAACCACATAGTCAGAACCAACCATGCCACGACGCTCAAAATAATCCGCAATCAGAGGAGCTCCCATCAAGTGATCCACAGGAATATCAAAGAATCCTTGAATCTGCGCAGCATGCAAGTCGATTGTCAACAAACGATCCACTCCAGCTACTTCAAGCATATTTGCAACAAGTTTTGAAGTGATTGGCTCACGCGCTCTCGCCTTTCTATCCTGACGTGCATACCCATAGTAAGGCATGACAACATTGACAGATTCTGCACTCGCACGCTTCAAAGCATCTACCATAATCAAAATTTCAAGCAGATTGTCATTTACAGGCGAGCTAGTTGATTGTAGGATAAAGACGTGTTTCCCACGGATTGATTCTTCAATGTTGACCTGAATCTCTCCATCTGAAAATTGGCGAACACTTGATTTCCCCAACTCTATCCCAATCTCCTGCGCCACACGTTCTGCCAATTCTTTATTAGAAGAAAGGGCAAACAGCTTTAAATCAGAAAAAGACATGATTTCCTCCGGTATATATGTATCGCTTGTGCTTTTCACAAGATTTTTCCATCTACCATTGTAGCGCTTTTTGCACTATTTTTCAATCAAAAATAAAAGAAGGGCACCATATTTGTACCCTTGCATCATTCTTTTGAAAAATATTCTAGTTCATCAACTCATTGTGCTTCTCAACAAAGCGATAAGCCTGATAAAAACCATAGAGAGTAATAGCCGTAACCACTGGAATCGCTAATGGCAACTCTGTCTCTAATTCTACAAAAGGAGAATTAAACAGGAAGTGAGTTCCCAAGGCTAAACCTAGGAAAATAACCCCCTCTTTCTTGCCAACCTTCTGTCCTTTATAGGCTCTGTAAAGCAAGTAAACACCTACTACAGCCAGACCTGAAAAAGTCCAGTGAGAGGCAATTCCTGAGATGATACGCTCTAAAATTCTCGAAATAGTGAAGTCAAAGCCCTCTGGCAAATCCGTACGAATATAGCCAATATCCTCAATCATTTGAAATCCCAAACCAGAAGCAATCCCTAGTAAAAACAAAGATTTTAATTTTCGCACAGGAATCAAAGCTAAAACAAAGACAAGTGGCAATAATTTCAAGGGTTCTTCTACCAAAGGAGCCACAATCGCACTTTCAAAGGCATTTAAAAATGCACTATCTGGGAAAAGAACCCCCAGCAAATCATGGATATAGGTATTAGCAAAACTAGACAACCATCCTGAGAAGAACATCCCTCCCAATAAAGACAGAATCAAGGCCTTCTTTGGCAATTCCCATTTTTTCCCAATACGGAAAAGGAAATAAAGAGCCGGAATCATGTAAAAGAGAGCTAGAAAGATAGAAACTCCCATTAGTCCATATTCCGCAGCTGACATCGAACCGTCCGTATAGTAGATAGTTTCATACTGCAAACCAATACATAGCAATAAAATAAAAATAAATAAAATACTGTTTTTCTTCATACACTTTCTTTCTAAATAAAGTATTTACAATTCTACGACTGTCATACTTCCTGTATCCACATCGTAAATAGCACCAGAAATAATGACATCATCTGGTATTAGGGGAGACTCGATAAGGAGTTGCATATCCTCTCGCACACTCTCCTCTATATCTTGGAAGGGCAAAAAGTCCTGGTCTGACACATCGACACCTAGCTCCTCTTTCAGATACTCCTGAAAAGGTCCATTTTCAAAAGTCTGGGCACCACAGTCTGTATGGTGCAACACCACAATCTCTCTTGTCCCCATCTGTTGCTGGGAAATAACTAGCGAACGAATCATGTCCTCAGTCACTCGACCACCTGCATTCCGCAAGATATGAGCATCCCCAAGTGCCAAGCCCAGAGCTTGCGCAACGTGCAAACGTGAGTCCATACAGGTCACAATGGCTACTCTAGTTTTGGGTTTAAGTGGCAGATTTAACTGCCCATGTAGGGCAACATAAGCCTGATTGGCTTGCATAAACTGTTCAAAATACGACACAATTCCCTCCTTGAAAATTTGATAGTCAAATATTTCTCCTATCTTATCATTTTTAAGAGGATTTGTCACGGATTATGC
>CAUUIG010000164.1:0-2573 GCA_963545095.1 uncultured Streptococcus sp. | reverse complement strand
TCCCAGCGAAGAAACAAGCTAGTGCCAAACCAGTCTTCACGCAACCAAGACGAGATGACAATGGAGATGTACACTATCGAGTGACAACGCCAGAAGGCACATCTTACCCACAAAATACGCCAATCAAGCTAGATGGAGTAGGAACGTTCACGGTAGGAGCCAACGGCGAGTTGACAATTCCAAATGCGAACTTACCAGAAAGCGAAGCGAACAAGGTTCCAACAGCAACCGAAGATGGTAAATTAGCGACAGCGGGCGAGTCAGTCTCAGTCCCAGCGAAGAAAATGAGTGCTAAAGGAAATCCAGCAGTTGAGTTTATTGTTGAACTTCCGTTACCAATTGTAGTTCCAGATTCAGACCATTTAACACCGCAAGAAATAGAAAAATTAGTGGATGAAGTTAAAAAATCTAATCCAAATACGATTGTTACAGCGGATGATAAGGGCAATGTTACTGTGACGGATCAGGCAACTGGTGAATCAGTACTCATCCCAGTTAAAGACTTGACTGTGCTAGACTTCGAACCAGTGACACCAACTGATAAAGTTCCAGTCAAAGATTTGAATAATCTAAGCAAAGACGAACAAGATAAAGTTAAAGAATCAGTGGAAAAAGCAAATCCAGGAAAAGACGTAATTGTTGCTTCAGATGGAAATGTAACAATCACTAATCCAGAAACAAATGTCACTCATAATATTCCTCGTGATGAATTGTTATTTGCATATGCAAAAGGTGAACCAGAAGTTTTAAAAAATCCAGAATTCAATGGAGGAGTAAATGCACCGGATTCGCCAATTCATGAAGTACCAGAATTTAATGGTGGAGTGAATGGAGAACCAGAAACTCAAGAAGAATTACCAGAATTCAACGGAGGAGTAAATGCACCGGATTCGCCAATCCATGAAGTACCAGAATTTAATGGTGGGGTGAATGGAGAACCAGAGGTACAAGCAGAAAATCCAGGATACAACGGCCCAATCGGTACAACAGGAGTAGATGAAAATGGTAATCTAATTGCCCCACCAGTAGTTGATCTTCCAGAGTTTACAGGTGGAGTCAATGGTGAACTTCCAGATCCAGCAGAATTACCAAAAGTTCAGTTAATCATCACTAAATGGATTGATGAAGAAGGTAATGAATTGAAACCAGCGGATGCCAAAGCTCCATCAGTTCCAGGTGAAACCAATGAGGCATTTGAACATGGTGAAATTGAAGGGTATGTATTTGTAAGAACAGAAACTAAAGGTGATGTTGTAACGCATATCTTCAGGAAAGTGAGTCCAGCTAGACCAACAGGTGACGACCACCAAGAACCAGCTACGCCATCTGCCGATACAAATCCTAGACTGAATAATGTTACCCCTGCTGAGGCCTCAGCTACTCAACCGCAAGCAGTGTTGCCAAATACTGGTACGAAAGCAAATCGTGCTACAGGTGCATTAGGAGTTCTATCTCTTCTTGGCACATTTGGTTTGCTAGCTGCCAAAAAGAAAAAAGACGATGAAGAGGAAGCTTAAATAGATGATCTCATCTGATCATTAGTAGCTTTCCCTACATAAAGTCTTTATAAATCAAAAAGAACTAGAAAACTCACTCATTTGTGAGAACTCTAGTTCTTTTTTTGTATTTCATAAAGATTTCATATTTAGATTTTATAATAGTCTTACAAATATGGAGGTGACAAATGAATCCAATCCAAAGAGCTTGGGCTTATGTCAGCAGAAAACGACTGAGAAGTTTTATTTTATTTCTGATTTTATTGGTCCTATTGGCTGGAATTTCAGCCTGTTTGACTCTGATGAAGTCCAACAAAACAGTTGAAATCAATCTTTACAAATCACTCAACACATCTTTTTCTATTAAGAAGATAGAAAATGGTCAGACCTTCAAGCTGTCGGACCTAGTATCTGTAAGCAAGATTAAGGGACTGGAAAATGTTTCTCCTGAACTCGGGACGATCGCAAAACTAAAAGATAAGGAAGTGGTGAGTGGCGAGCAGAGCGTGGAGCGTGATGATTTGTCAGTTGCGGACAAGAACTTGGTCAGCTTAACGGCTCTTGAGGATTCATCTAAGGATGTCACCTTTACCAGTTCGGCTTTCAACTTAAAAGAAGGGCGACACCTTCAAAAAGGGGATTCAAAGAAAATTCTGATCCACGAAGAGTTGGCTAAGAAGAATGGTCTTTCGCTTCATGACAAGATTGGCTTGGATGCTGGACAGTCCGAATCTGGCAAAGGACAGACAGTTGAGTTTGAAATTGTCGGCATCTTTTCTGGTAAAAAACAAGAGAAATTTACAGGCTTGTCTTCCGACTTCAGTGAAAACCAGGTCTTTACAGACTATGAAAGTAGCCAAACCCTTTTAGGTAATAGTGAAGCTCAAGTCAGTGCAGCTCGCTTCTATGTAGAAAATCCTAAGGAAATGGACGGACTCATGAAGCAGGTGGAAAACTTGGCCTTGGAAAGTCAAGGCTACCAAGTCGAGAAGGAAAACAAGGCCTTTGAACAAATCAAGGATTCAGTTGCAACCTTCCAAACCTTCCTGACCATCTTCCTTTATGGGATGTTGATAG
>CAUUIG010000163.1:0-2595 GCA_963545095.1 uncultured Streptococcus sp. | reverse complement strand
TCTACGATCATGGCGATCACGTCCGATTTTGTCCCTGAAAACAAGCTCTTTGCTGTTGATATTTCCGTCAACAAGTGCCCAATATTCTCTAGCAATCTCTTTTTTCTCCAATAAGCGATTGAGAATAGGTAGGATAAAAGGATTTTTAGCAAAAAGAACTAAACCGCTAGTTTCCATGTCTAGACGATGAACGACATAACAGGTCTGGCCAACGTAGGCGCTGACATGGTTAAGAAGAGCAATTTCGTTTGGTTGGTTACCGTGTGTTTTCATCCCCTCAGGTTTGTTTACAATAATCAGGTGTTGGTCTTGATAAACTTCCTGAACTAAGTCTGGGTTGCCCCAAGGGATTGTCTTTTTGGGATAATCTTCCTCGTCAAATGTCAACTGGCAAACATCTCCAGGATTTACCATCTCGTTCCAGTGAACTTCTTCTTGATTTACCAAAATATGTTTCTTGATTCTCAAAAAATGCCGGATTTTTCTAGGGATGAGGAGTTGATCCTCTAGTAATTGCTTGACCGTCATTTGAGGTAAAGAGGGGGGTAATGTAAATGTGAATTGCATACAGATATTGTAACAAAAAAAGCCCTATTTGGATAGGGAATTGCTAAATTCTTGTCTTCCTATGATGAAGATGATAAAATAAACGCATGAAATTAGATAAATTATTTGAGAAATTTCTTTCTCTTTTTAAAAAAGAAACAAGTGAACTAGAGGATTCTGATTCTACTAGCTTGCGTCGCTCTCGTAGTGATCGAAAAAAATTGGCCCAAGTGGGTCCAATTCGAAAATTCTGGCGTCGCTATCATCTAACAAAGATTGTCCTTATACTAGGTTTGAGTGCAAGCTTGCTAGTTGGAACCTATTTGTTTGCTGTAGCCAAGTCAACCAATGTCAATGATTTGCAAAATGCTTTGAAAACTCGGACTCTCATTTTTGACCGTGAAGAAAAAGAGGCTGGTGCCTTGTCTGGTCAAAAAGGAACCTATGTTGAACTGACTGACATCAGTAAAAATTTGCAGAATGCTGTTATTGCGACAGAAGATCGTTCTTTCTATAAAAATGACGGAATCAACTATGGTCGTTTCTTCTTGGCAATTGTCACTGCTGGCCGTTCAGGTGGTGGTTCTACTATTACCCAACAGCTGGCTAAAAATGCCTATCTGTCACAGGATCAAACTGTCGAGAGAAAAGCGAAAGAATTTTTCCTTGCTTTAGAATTAACAAAAAAATATAGTAAGGATCAAATTTTAACCATGTACCTTAACAACGCCTATTTTGGAAATGGTGTGTGGGGTGTAGAAGATGCGAGTAAGAAATACTTTGGAGTTTCTGCATCAGAAGTGAGTTTGGATCAAGCTGCGACTCTGGCAGGGATGCTCAAGGGGCCGGAACTGTATAATCCCTTGAATTCCGTAGAAGATTCTACCAATCGGCGCGATACTGTCTTGCAGAATATGGTTGCAGCAGGATATATTGATAAAAATCAAGAAACCGAAGCTACTGAAGTTGATATGACTTCGCAATTACAAGATAAGTATGAAGGAAAAATCTCAGATTACCGCTACCCCTCTTATTTTGACGCGGTTGTTAATGAAGCTGTTTCCAAGTATAATATAACAGAGGAAGAGATTGTCAATAATGGCTACCGCATTTACACAGAGCTGGACCAAAATTACCAAGCAAATATGCAGGTTGTTTATGAAAACACATCGCTATTTCCGAGGGCAGAGGATGGAACATTTGCTCAATCAGGAAGTGTAGCTCTCGAACCGAAAACAGGGGGAGTTCGTGGAGTTGTCGGTCAAGTTGCTGACAATGATAAAACTGGATTCCGGAATTTCAACTATGCAACTCAATCAAAACGTAGCCCTGGTTCTACAATCAAGCCTTTAGTTGTTTATACGCCAGCAGTTGAAGCAGGTTGGGCTTTGAATAAGCACTTGGATAACCATACCATGCAGTATGACAGCTATAAGGTTGATAACTATGCAGGGATCAAAACGAGTCGAGAAGTTCCTATGTATCAAGCCTTGGCAGAGTCGCTTAATCTACCTGCTGTTGCCACTGTTAATGATTTGGGCGTCGACAAGGCTTTTGAGGCAGGCGAAAAATTCGGACTCAACATGGAAAAGGTCGACCGTGTTCTTGGTGTCGCCTTGGGAAGTGGTGTCGAAACCAATCCTCTGCAAATGGCTCAAGCATATGCTGCCTTTGCAAATGAAGGTTTAATGCCGGAAGCTCATTTTATTAGTAGAATTGAAAATGCTAGTGGTCAGGTTGTTGCGAGCCATAAAAATTCACAAAAACGGGTGATTGATAAAGCTGTAGCTGATAAGATGACCAGTATGATGTTGGGGACATTCACCAATGGTACCGGTATTAGTTCATCGCCTGCAGACTATGTCATGGCAGGAAAAACTGGAACAACTGAAGCTGTTTTCAATCCGGAGTACACAAGTGACCAGTGGGTAATTGGTTATACTCCGGATGTGGTGATCAGTCACTGGCTTGGTTTTCCGACTACTGATGAAAACCACTATCTAGCAGGATCTACTTCAAATGGTGCAGCTCATGTCTTTAGAAACATTG
>CAUUIG010000162.1:0-2600 GCA_963545095.1 uncultured Streptococcus sp. | reverse complement strand
CTTTTGCGTGGCAAAAGACGATGTGATTGAAGTTGAAGGCAAAGTAGTTGATACAATGCCGAATGCAATGTTTACGGTTGAACTTGAAAATGGACATCAGATTTTAGCAACAGTTTCTGGTAAAATTCGTAAAAACTATATTCGTATTTTAGCGGGAGATCGTGTTACTGTCGAAATGAGTCCATATGACTTGACACGTGGACGTATCACTTACCGCTTTAAATAATCGAAAAACTTGGAGGGATAAGAAATGAAAGTAAGACCATCGGTCAAACCAATTTGCGAATACTGTAAAGTTATTCGTCGTAATGGTCGTGTTATGGTAATTTGCCCAGCAAATCCAAAACACAAACAACGTCAAGGATAAGATAGAAAGGAGAAAACATGGCTCGTATTGCTGGAGTTGACATTCCAAATGACAAACGCGTAGTAATCTCATTGACTTATGTTTATGGTATCGGACTTGCAACATCTAAGAAAATTTTGGCTGCTGCTGGAATCTCAGAAGATGTTCGTGTACGTGATCTTACATCAGATCAAGAAGATGCTATCCGTCGTGAAGTGGATGCAATCAAAGTTGAAGGTGACCTTCGTCGTGAAGTAAACTTGAACATCAAACGTTTGATGGAAATCGGTTCATACCGTGGTATCCGTCACCGTCGTGGACTTCCTGTCCGTGGACAAAACACTAAAAACAACGCTCGCACTCGTAAAGGTAAAGCTGTTGCGATTGCTGGTAAGAAAAAATAATATAGGAGGTAAAAGTCTTGGCTAAACCAACACGTAAACGTCGTGTGAAAAAGAATATCGAATCTGGTATTGCTCATATTCACGCTACATTTAATAACACTATTGTTATGATTACTGATGTGCATGGTAATGCAATTGCTTGGTCATCAGCTGGTGCTCTTGGTTTCAAAGGTTCTCGTAAATCTACACCATTCGCTGCTCAAATGGCTTCTGAAGCTGCTGCTAAATCTGCACAAGAACACGGTCTTAAATCAGTTGAAGTTACTGTAAAAGGTCCAGGTTCTGGTCGTGAGTCAGCTATTCGTGCGCTTGCTGCCGCTGGTCTTGAAGTAACAGCAATTCGTGATGTGACTCCAGTGCCACACAATGGTGCTCGTCCTCCAAAACGTCGCCGTGTATAATCATCGCATTACACTGCTTTTCGTTTAAGAGGGAGTAACTAAATGATCGAGTTTGAAAAACCAAATATAACAAAAATTGATGAAAATAAAGATTATGGCAAGTTTGTAATCGAACCACTTGAACGTGGCTACGGTACAACTCTTGGTAACTCTCTTCGTCGTGTACTTCTAGCTTCTCTACCAGGAGCAGCTGTGACATCTATCAATATTGATGGTGTGTTACATGAGTTTGACACAGTTCCAGGTGTTCGTGAAGACGTGATGCAAATCATTCTGAACATTAAAGGAATTGCAGTAAAATCGTACGTTGAAGACGAAAAAATCATCGAACTGGATGTTGAAGGTCCTGCTGAAGTAACAGCTGGTGACATTTTGACAGATAGCGATATTGAAATTGTAAATCCAGATCATTATCTCTTTACAATCGGTGAAGGTTCTTCTCTAAAAGCGACTATGACTGTTAACAGTGGTCGTGGATATGTACCTGCTGATGAAAATAAAAAAGATAATGCACCAGTTGGAACACTTGCTGTAGATTCTATTTATACACCAGTTACAAAAGTCAACTATCAAGTGGAACCTGCTCGTGTAGGTAGCAATGATGGTTTTGACAAATTAACCCTTGAAATCTTGACAAATGGAACAATTATTCCAGAAGATGCTTTAGGGCTTTCAGCACGTATTTTGACAGAACATCTTGATTTGTTTACAAATCTTACTGAGATTGCTAAGTCAACTGAAGTGATGAAAGAAGCTGACACTGAATCTGACGATCGTATTTTGGATCGTACGATTGAGGAACTGGACTTGTCTGTGCGTTCATACAACTGTTTGAAACGTGCCGGTATCAATACTGTGCATGATTTGACAGAAAAATCTGAAGCAGAGATGATGAAAGTACGAAATCTTGGACGCAAGAGTTTGGAAGAAGTGAAACTCAAACTCATTGATTTGGGTCTTGGATTAAAAGATAAATAAAGGAGGAATAAATGGCTTACCGTAAACTAGGACGCACTAGCTCACAACGTAAAGCAATGCTTCGCGATTTGACAACTGACCTTTTGATCAACGAATCAATCGTGACAACTGAAGCTCGTGCTAAAGAAATCCGTAAAACTGTTGAAAAAATGATTACTCTAGGTAAACGTGGTGATTTGCATGCACGTCGTCAAGCAGCTGCTTTCGTACGTAATGAAATCGCATCTGAAAACTATGATGAAGCAACTGATAAGTACACTTCTACTACAGCACTTCAAAAATTGTTCTCAGAAATCGCACCTCGTTATGCTGAACGTAACGGTGGATACACTCGTATCCTTAAAACTGAACCACGTCGTGGTGATGCAGCGCCAATGGCGATCATCGAATTAGTATAAAATCATCAATTTTGTTGAGTGTTATGATGATGGAGTCTTGTGCTCTTAGTCTAGCTCTGGTCTACCGCTAGGA
>CAUUIG010000161.1:0-2602 GCA_963545095.1 uncultured Streptococcus sp. | reverse complement strand
TCGCCTTGCCGTAGGTATGGGTACTGACTTCGTCAGTTCTATCCACAACCTCAAAGCAGTGCTTTGAGCAACCTACGGCTAGCTTCCTAGTTTGCTCTTTGATTTTCATTGAGTATGAGTAAATTTCTATCTTGATTTTCAGATAAAAATCTTTCCTTCTGTGGCCTCTTCTTACGCTTGAGAAGGGCTTCAGCCGACATGGCTTCTTCCTTACTGGCAAAACCTTGAGCATAGATAAGTTTGACTGGCAAGCGTGCTCGTGTGTATTTGGCTCCCTTCCCACTGTTGTGGACAGCGAGGCGTCTTCTCACATCAGTCGTATAGCCTGTATAGTAAGATCCATCACGACACTCCAGCACGTACATATAAGCCTTATGATCCATAATAAATCTCTTCGAGTTCCGGCGTATAAGAGCCATCATCATTGTGGACAATGAGAGGTGGCAAGACCTTAAAGCCACTTGTCGAGCCATCCTTGATAGCCTCAATCAAAAGCATATTGGCTTCCTTTTCTCTTTTTGGATAAACAAACTGCAGGCGCTTAGGGGCTAGATTATGCCGTTTTAAGCTGTCCAAGATATCTAAAAGTCGATCAGGACGATGAACCATAGCCAAACGCCCATTAGACTTGAGAATACTCTGGGCACTACGACAGATTTCCTGCAAATTGGTCGTGATTTCGTGGCGCGCCAAGAGATAATGTTCACTCTCGTTCAGATTAGAATGAGGATCCACCTTGAAATAGGGCGGATTACACAAAATCATATCCACCTTACTTCCCTGGATGTAAGCAGGCATATTTTTCAAATCATCACAGATGACCTCCATCTGCTCTTCCAAACCATTCAAACGGACAGAGCGCTCAGCCATATCTGCCAAACGCTCCTGAATCTCAACAGCAAAAATCTGTGCCTGAGTCCGAGTGCTAGCAAATAGCCCCACTGCTCCATTTCCAGCGCAAAAATCCACTATCAAGCCCTTTTTAGGAAAACGTGGAAAACGTGATAAGAGAACACTATCCACCGAATAGCTAAAAACCTCTCTATTTTGAATGATTTTAATATCTGTCGAAAAGAGCTGGTTAATGCGCTCTCCTGATTTTAATAATTGTTCTTCTTCCATGGTCCTATTATAGCAAATTTATATTAACATTACAAAGAATATAGATTTCTAACTAATTCTTCTGCTTCTTCAAATGTTGAAGGGCTTCCTTGGTCCAAATTGGCATCATTCTTTTGAGAGGCGCGAAGCCGTAGTTAAAGCGGTCGCTTGAAAAGCGTCTCCGTCTAGGAAACTGGTGCTTTTCTTCCTCCAAAGTGCGGATAGAAAGACTGGCTTTCCCTGTAAATTCATCTAAATCCACTACCTGAACCAGAACCTCTTCATCGACTTTCAAGGCTTCTTGGATATTTTCAATAAATCCTGTCCGAATCTCTGAAATGTGAATCAGCCCCGTATCACCCGTCTCTAGCTCAACAAAGGCACCGTAGGGCTGAATCCCTGTAATACGCCCCTTTAGCTTATCACCGATTTTCATCTTAGTCCTCAATTTCAATGGTTTCAATCACAACATCTTCAACTGGCTTGTCCATAGCCCCTGTCTCAACAAAAGCAATGGCATCCAAGACAGCGTAAGAAGCATCATCAGCTAACTGACCAAATACAGTGTGACGGCGGTCTAGGTGAGGAGTTCCACCTTGGTTGGCATAGATTTCTGCGATTGGTTCTGGCCAACCACCACGAGCAATTTCTTTCTTAGAATAAGGCAGGTGTTGATTTTGCACGATAAAGAACTGGCTTCCGTTGGTATTTGGACCAGCGTTAGCCATGGAAAGAGCACCACGGATATTGTAAAGTTCTTCTGAGAACTCATCTTCAAATGATTCGCCGTAGATTGACTCGCCACCCATACCAGTACCAGTTGGGTCTCCACCTTGAATCATAAAGTCTTTGATAATACGGTGGAAAATAACACCATCATAGTAGCCATCTTTTGAAAGAGCTACAAAGTTAGCCACTGTTTTAGGAGCATGCTCTGGGAAGAGCTTGATACGCAAGTCTCCGTGATTGGTCTTAATAGTAGCGATAGGACCTTCTACTGTTTCAATGTCTACTTGTGGGAAATGCAATTCTTTTTCTACCATACCAAATCCTTCTAAGGCATCAAAAATGCCATCTTCTTCTAATGTTTTTGTAATATAATCTGCTTTTTCTTTGATGTTATCATGAGAAATTCCCATGGCAACACTGATTCCAGCATAGTCAAAGAGTTCCAGGTCGTTGAGGCCATCTCCAAAGACCATGATGTTCTCTGGTTTCAAGCCAAGGTGTTCCACAACCTTTTCCACACCCCTTGCTTTAGAACCTGAAATCGGCACAATATCAGACGAATGTTGATGCCAACGAACCATACGAAGTTTATCTGAGAGACTCTCAGGCAAGCACAAATCATCCCCCTTATCTTCAAAAGTCCACATCTGATAGATAACTTCTTTTTCATGGAAATCTGGGTCTACATCTAAGTCGGGATAAATTGGATTGATAGCCTCACTAATCATATCGGTGCGAGTCGACAACTTGGCATCATGACTCCCAACCAAAC
>CAUUIG010000160.1:0-2617 GCA_963545095.1 uncultured Streptococcus sp. | reverse complement strand
TTAGACTAATTTCCACTTCGGTTGGGCAAGTGGAAGTTACTTTGAGAAGTTACCTATATCTTAAAGAAATCTTACTTTTTTTGACCTATTTGTCTGACTAGTGCAAGCTAGTCAGATTTGTGGTAAAATAGATAAGATATGACAAAAGAATTTCATCATGTAACGGTCTTACTCCACGAAACGATTGATATGCTCGACGTAAAACCTGACGGTATCTACGTTGATGCGACTTTGGGTGGAGCGGGCCATAGCGAATATTTATTAAGTAAATTAAGTGAAAAAGGCCATCTCTATGCCTTTGACCAAGACCAGAATGCCATTGACAATGCGCAGAAACGCTTGGCACCCTATATCGAAAAAGGGATGGTAACCTTTATCAAGGATAATTTCCGTCATTTACAGGCACGTTTGCGCGAAGCTGGTGTTCAGGAAATTGATGGAATTTGTTATGATTTGGGAGTGTCTAGTCCTCAATTGGACCAGCGTGAACGTGGTTTTTCTTATAAAAAGGATGCGCCACTGGATATGCGCATGAATCAGGATGCTAGTCTGACAGCCTATGAAGTGGTGAACGACTATGACTATCATGACTTAGTTCGTATTTTCTTCAAGTATGGCGAGGATAAATTCTCTAAACAGATTGCGCGTAAGATTGAACAGGCACGTGAAGTGAAGCCAATCGAGACAACGACTGAGCTGGCAGAGATTATCAAGTCGGCCAAACCTGCCAAGGAGCTCAAGAAGAAGGGCCATCCTGCCAAACAGATTTTCCAAGCTATTCGAATTGAAGTCAATGATGAACTGGGAGCGGCAGATGAGTCCATCCAGCAGGCTATGGATATGTTGGCTCTGGATGGTAGAATCTCAGTGATTACCTTTCATTCGCTAGAAGACCGCTTGACCAAGCAACTATTTAAAGAAGCTTCAACAGTTGAAGTTCCAAAAGGCTTGCCTTTCATTCCAGATGATCTCAAGCCCAAGATGGAATTGGTATCCCGTAAGCCAATCTTGCCAAGTGCAGAAGAATTAGAAGCCAATAACCGCTCGCACTCAGCTAAGTTGCGCGTGGCCAGAAAAATTCACAAGTAAGAGGAAAAAATGGTAGATAAGAAAGAAACAACCAGTCAATTCTTGCAGAATCGTATCAAAAAATTCTCCCGTGTGGAGAAGGCTTTTTATCTTTCCATTGCGTTTACGGCTCTCGTCTTAGCAGTGAGTATTATCTTTATGCAGACACGCCTCTTGCAAGTGCAAAGTGATTTGACAAAAATCAATGCCCAGATAGAGGAGAAGAAGACAGAACTGGACGATGCTAAGCAGGAAGTGAATGAATTGATTCGTTCCGAGCGCTTGAAAGAAATTGCAGATAAAAAAGATTTGAAATTGAATAATGAAAATATCCGAACAGCGGAGTAAGATATGAAGTGGACAGAAAAAATAACCCGATTTGCGATTAGAAACCGTAAATCTCCAGTAGAAAACCGTAAAATAGTGGGGAAGTACATCAGCTTGTTAGCTGTCGTACTTTTCGCTGTCTTTTTGGTCAATTTTGCTGTTATTATCGGAAGTGGTAGTAAATTTGGAACGGATCTAGTCAAAGAGGCTAAGAAAGTTCACCAAACAACTCGTACAGTTCCTGCTAAGCGTGGGACCATCTATGACCGTAATGGAGTCCCCATCGCTGAAGATGCAACATCCTATAACGTATATGCTGTCATTGATAAAAAATACAAGTCGGCAACGGGGAAAATTCTTTATGTAGAGGATTCTCAGTTTAATAAGGTAGCAGAAGTTTTCCATAAATATTTGGATATGGATGAATCTTATGTAAAAGAGCAATTGGCTCAACCAAATCTGACTCAGGTTTCCTTTGGTACAAAAGGAAATGGGATTACTTATGCCAATATGATGGCGATTAAAAAAGAATTAAAAGAGGCTAGTGTTGAAGGGATTGACTTTACAACTAGTCCTAACAGGAGTTATCCGAATGGTCAGTTTGCTTCATCATTTATTGGTCTAGCTCAACTTCATGAAAATGAAGATGGTAGCAAGAGTTTGTTAGGAACTTCTGGTTTAGAGAGTTCCTTGAATACTATTCTTGCAGGGACAGATGGGATTATTACCTATGAAAAAGACCGTTTAGGGAATATCGTTCCAGGTACGGAACAGATATCACAGAAGACTGTGAATGGTAAGGATGTCTATACAACATTGTCTAGTCCGCTCCAATCTTTCATGGAAACTCAGATGGATGCCTTTCTAGAAAAAGTAAAAGGTAAGTATATGACCGCGACCTTGGTCAGTGCAAAGACCGGTGAAATCCTTGCTACCACCCAACGACCTACCTTTAATGCAGATACTAAGGATGGTATCACCAAAGACTTTGTTTGGCGTGATATTCTTTATCAAAGTAATTACGAACCAGGATCAGCCCTGAAGGTCATGACGCTAGCAGCTTCTATTGATAACAATACCTTCCCAGGTGGAGAATACTTCAATAGTAGTGAATTAAAAATAGCGGATGCGACAATTCGAGATTGGGATGTTAATGATGGTTTGACGACTGGTGGGATGATGACTTTCTTACAAGGTTTCGCTCACTCCAGTAATGTTGGAA
>CAUUIG010000159.1:0-2671 GCA_963545095.1 uncultured Streptococcus sp. | reverse complement strand
TCCTCGAAAGCATTCTCCAAAGCAATCGTCCACTCTTGATTATTGCGGATGATGTAGATGGCGAAGCTCTTCCAACCCTTGTATTGAACAAGATTCGTGGAACCTTTAACGTAGTAGCAGTCAAGGCACCTGGTTTTGGTGACCGTCGTAAAGCTATGCTTGAAGACATTGCCATCTTGACAGGCGGAACAGTTATCACAGAAGACCTTGGTCTTGAGTTGAAAGATGCGACAATTGAAGCGCTTGGTCAAGCAGCGAGAGTAACTGTGGACAAAGATAGCACTGTTATCGTAGAAGGTGCTGGAAATCCTGAAGCGATTTCTCACCGTGTTGCAGTTATCAAGTCTCAAATCGAAACTACAACTTCTGAGTTTGACCGTGAAAAATTGCAAGAACGCTTGGCAAAATTGTCAGGTGGTGTAGCGGTTATTAAGGTCGGAGCTGCAACTGAAACTGAGTTGAAAGAAATGAAACTCCGCATTGAAGATGCCCTCAACGCTACTCGTGCAGCTGTTGAAGAAGGTATCGTTGCAGGTGGTGGAACAGCCCTTGTAAATGTGATTCCAGCAGTGGCTGATTTGGAATTAACAGGAGACGAGGCAACAGGCCGCAATATTGTTCTCCGCGCTTTGGAAGAACCAGTCCGTCAAATTGCCCACAATGCAGGATTCGAAGGTTCAATCGTTATCGATCGTTTGAAAAATGCTGAGCTTGGTACAGGCTTCAACGCAGCAACTGGCGAGTGGGTCAACATGATTGAAGAGGGAATCATCGACCCAGTTAAAGTGAGTCGTTCAGCCCTACAAAATGCAGCATCTGTAGCCAGCTTGATTTTGACAACAGAAGCAGTCGTAGCCAATAAACCAGAACCAGCAGCCCCAGTTCCAGCCATGGATTCAAGCATGATGGGCGGTATGATGTAAGCTTTCTGTAGATAGTAACTTATAAAAAACACAAAAGGAGGGAATGACTAACCCTCCTTTTTATGATATTCACTTCTAAATTGATTTGAGCTCTCCTAACTTATATGATAAAATAAGACTAGAAAAAGGAGAAGAACATGATCGATGTAGAAGAAATTCTGAGCAAGATGAACCCCAATCAGAAGATTAATTATGACCGTGTCATGCAGAAGATGGTACAAGTATGGGAGAAAAATGAGCAACGGCCAACCATTCTCATGCATGTTTGCTGTGCCCCTTGTAGTACCTATACCCTAGAATATTTGACCAAATACGCTGATGTGACTATCTATTTTGCCAATTCTAATATCCATCCCAAGGCAGAATACCATAAGCGTGCCTATGTTACCAAGAAATTTGTTAGTGATTTCAATGAGCGGACAGGAAATACGGTTCAGTACCTAGAAGCTCCCTACGAACCAAATGAATACCGTAAGTTAGTCAGAGGACTGGAAGAAGAGCCTGAAGGTGGCGACCGTTGTAAGGTTTGCTTTGACTACCGACTGGATAAGACAGCACAAGTGGCTATGGACTTGGGCTTTGACTACTTCGGTTCGGCTTTAACTATTAGTCCTCATAAGAATTCTCAAACAATCAACAGCATCGGAATCGATGTGCAAAAGATTTATACCACTCACTATCTTCCAAGTGATTTCAAGAAAAATCAAGGCTACAAACGTTCAGTAGAGATGTGTGAAGAGTACGATATCTATCGTCAATGTTATTGTGGGTGCGTCTATGCAGCTCAAGCCCAAAATATTGACCTGGTTCAAGTTAAGAAGGACGCCACAGCCTTTATGGTAGATAAGGATATAGAGAAAGATTATTCCCACATTAAATTTACTGTTACGAAATTAGATATTTAAACGAAAACCTGCCTCGAGGCAGGTTTTTTGCTAGGAAAAGGTGATGGAGAGAAGTCGATGGACCGATCTATGAATTCCTAGTCCATGACTTGCGAGACTTCAATAAGGCTAGGACTCTTAAAAAATGAAGTTTTACTAAAAGGAGCTTTTTAAATCAAAACGAGCAATTATTAGTTCAATGTTGCTTCAAGAAAAAACGGAAAATTCAATGATATTTTGTTTTAAATCCAGGAAGTTTAGCAGTGATGTGGTAAATTTATTCCTTTTTGTATTTATACAACTTTTTTTACACTATCTTTATTCTTGTGATATAATGTCAAATTATAGAGTGGAGGTCATTTAAAATGATTGATAAAGTAATTGAACAATATAAAAGTCATGATAATCTTGATATTCGAGTAGAATTGCATAAGAAGTATTCAAAAAATAAATTGGGATTTAATAATTGGATATTTTCTAACTACCAAATCACTGATGAAGTAAAGGTTCTAGAATTGGGATGTGGTACAGGAGAACTATGGAAAAGTAATCTTGATTCTATAGACAAGATGAAGCAATTGATTATAACGGATTTTTCTAATGACATGGTAGAAACTACGAAGTCAGTGATTGGAAATAGAGACAATGTCAACTATGAGATAATGGATATTCAAAAGATTTCTTTTGAGAATGAAACCTTTGATATTGTTATTGCTAATATGCTTCTACATCATGTGAATGATATTCCTAAAGCTCTCTCTGAAGTGAATAGGGTCTTAAAAATAGGAGGCATTTTTTACTGTGCTACGTTTGGTGAAAATGGAGTTGTAGATTATTTGGCAAGCTTATTTAGAGATGAGGTTG
>CAUUIG010000158.1:0-2697 GCA_963545095.1 uncultured Streptococcus sp. | reverse complement strand
AGGCTGATTCTGGTGAAAAAGGAATGACCAAAGGGATGCATGGTCGTGGTGCTGATGACCTTAGAGTTCGAGTGCCACAAGGTACGACCGTTCGTGATGCAGAGACTGGTAAGGTTTTGACAGATTTGATTGAACACGGTCAAGAATTTATCGTTGCCCACGGTGGTCGTGGTGGTCGTGGAAATATCCGTTTTGCGACACCAAAAAATCCTGCACCTGAAATCTCTGAAAATGGAGAACCAGGCCAGGAACGTGAGTTACAATTGGAACTAAAAATCTTGGCCGATGTCGGTTTAGTAGGTTTCCCATCTGTAGGGAAATCAACTCTTTTAAGTGTTATCACATCTGCTAAACCAAAAATCGGCGCCTACCACTTTACGACAATTGTTCCAAATCTAGGAATGGTTCGTACCCAATCGGGTGAATCCTTTGCAGTAGCTGATTTACCAGGTTTGATTGAAGGGGCTAGTCAAGGTGTTGGTCTGGGAACCCAGTTCCTCCGTCACATCGAGCGTACACGTGTCATCCTCCATATCATTGATATGTCAGCTAGCGAAGGACGTGATCCTTATGAGGACTACTTAGCTATCAATAAGGAGTTAGAGTCTTATAACCTCCGTCTCATGGAGCGTCCACAGATTATTGTAGCTAACAAAATGGATATGCCTGAGAGTCAGGAAAATCTTGAAGAATTTAAGAAAAAATTAGCTGAAAACTACGATGAATTTGAAGAGTTACCAGCTATCTTCCCAATTTCTGGATTGACCAAGCAAGGTCTGGCAACGCTTTTGGACGCTACAGCCGAATTGTTAGACAAGACACCAGAATTCTTGCTTTATGATGAGTCAGATATGGAAGAAGAAGCTTACTATGGATTTGACGAGGAAGAGAAAGCCTTTGAAATTAGCCGTGATGACGATGCGACATGGGTACTTTCTGGTGAAAAACTGATGAAACTCTTTAATATGACCAACTTTGATCGTGATGAATCTGTCATGAAATTTGCCCGTCAGCTTCGTGGTATGGGGGTTGATGAAGCCCTTCGTACGCGTGGTGCTAAGGATGGGGACTTGGTCCGCATTGGTAAATTTGAATTTGAATTTGTAGACTAGGAGACTAGCATGGGAGATAAACCGATATCTTTCCGAGATGCGGATGGCAATTTTGTTTCCGCCGCAGACGTTTGGAATGAAAAGAAATTGGAAGAACTATTTAATCGTCTCAATCCAAATCGTGCCCTGAGATTGGCACGAACGAAAAAAGAAAATCCATCTCAGTAAAGAAGATAAAAAATTCCGTGCCTTAACATCAGACACGGAGTTTTTTTATTCACCAAAAAAGAATGGTGGTGTGAATTTTTTCAATTCTTCAAAACAACTTTGTGCAGCCTCTGCATCTTCACAGATGACCAGACAGACATCGTCCCCACAGAGCGTAGCGATAGCGTCAGGAAAACTCAAAGCATCAATGATAGAACCAAAGGATTGAGCCAAACCAGGAAGAGTTTTCAAAAGTACTTGATGTTGAACAGGACGCATCAGTACAAGAGCATCTTCCATATAAGTCTCCAATCGTTTTTCCCATTTTGAGATGGAACCAGTATTTAGCACGTAGTAAGAATTATCTTCTTCACGTACTTTTGAGAGGTTCATACTTTTAATATCTCTCGAAAGTGTAGCTTGTGTAACTTGAATATCATTATCAGCAAGAAGAGCTTGTAGCTCAGCTTGAGTATGAATCTTGTTTTTGGTTACAAGAGCTCGTATGAGTTGGTGGCGGTGTTCAGATTTATTCATAAAAATTTACTCCTTGTACAAAGTACAGAAAGCGTGGACTGATCGAAATCGTCAGTCGAGTGGTAAGCGGTATTGTCACGTATGATGATTTTAAAGTCAGTAGTATAAAGAACTAGTCAGTAGTATAAAGAACTAGATGGAGGGCATCTCCCTCTTTTAACTTGTCACTAGTTGGGTGGAGATGAATTGGCTCTCTATCCGTTTATTTACATTAGTGTCCTCTACTAACAGTAAATCATTAAATTAGGGTAGCCTTTTGTCACGACTTGTTGTGAATCTACGCTAAATGGCAATTCACAGAGCTTGTCCAACATGTGGTGTGGTAGCGTGTATGATAGAGGGTCACACATGTTGGTTAGGGGTGTTAGTATCATTTGTCCAAGGTTCAGTAGCGGGGGGAGAATAATCTGTTCTTTGGACAGGATTTGAACCAAGTTTTTGTTTCGTTAAACTATTCAAGTGGGGGTTATTGATTATAGGAAGGCAAATGGTCACGTAATTAAGCTTTCCCTGGAAAATTTCAATATTGAAAGTCTGATAGCCTATACCTTTTGGCAAGGTAGGGTAAGAGTAGACTGTTCAAGATCGACAGTCAAGTGGTAAGCGGTGTTGTCACGTATGGTGATTTCAAAGTCAGTAGTATAGAGGACTAGACGGAGAGTGTCACCTTCTTTTAGCTTGTAAATGGTTGGTTGCAGTTCAAACTGGATATCCATCCATTCATCTGCATTAATATTCTCAACTATTAGCAAATCATTTCGATTTTGCAAATTGAGATAGCCTTTTGTCACGACTCGTTGTGCATCTGGTCTAAATGGCAGTTCACAGAGATTTTCCAGCATATGATAGCGACCGTTGTCAATGGTTCTAGCACTTAAAACAGCTGGATAAGGTTGTAGGT
>CAUUIG010000157.1:0-2697 GCA_963545095.1 uncultured Streptococcus sp. | reverse complement strand
GTAAAAAGTTGACAAATCCAATTTTTAGGACTAAACTAAGTAAGTAAATTTTAATTAAAAGGAGAATTCGTCATGAATTTAACATTTTTCGGTCTATGTCTTGCCTGTATGGGTGTATCTCTTGGTGAAGGTATGTTGATGAATGGTTTGTTGAAATCAGTAGCTCGCCAACCAGATATTATCGCTGAGTTTCGTAGCTTGATGTTTTTAGGGGTTGCCTTTATTGAAGGAACTTTCTTCGTAACTCTTGTCTTCTCATTTATTATTAAATAACGAAATATAAATTGGAGAAGGGAGAATGTTAGATGGAAGAAAGTATCAATCCAACCATCAATATTGGTCCTGTTACCTTTGATTTAACTTTGACAGCCTTGACTTTGCTGTCTGTGTTTCTGATTTTTGCATTTATCTATTGGGCAAGTCGTAATATGACCTTGAAACCCAAAGGTAAACAAAATGTACTAGAGTATCTCTACGATTTTGTAATTGGATTTACAGAACCTAACCTTGGTTCCCGCTACATGAAAGATTACTCACTCTTTTACTTATGCTTATTTCTTTTTATGGTCATCGCCAATAATCTTGGTTTGATGGCTAAACTTCAAACAACAGATGGGACAAACCTTTGGACATCGCCAACTGCAAATCTTTCATTTGACCTTGTCTTGTCTTTCTGTATTATTGTGATGGCGCACATTGAGGGGATTCGTCGTCGTGGGATTAAACAATACCTAAAAGGTTTTGTGACTCCTGCATTTATGACACCGATGAATCTACTTGAAGAGGTCACGAATTTCCTTTCTCTTGCTTTGCGGATTTTTGGGAATATCTTTGCAGGTGAAGTAATGACAAGCTTGCTTCTCTTACTTTCACATCAGGCTATTTTTTGGTATCCAATCGCATTTGGAACAAACTTAGTTTGGACTGCATTTTCCGTGTTCATTTCTTGTGTACAGGCCTATGTCTTTACACTATTATCCTCTATGTACCTAGGAAATAAAATTAATGATGAAGAGTAGAAAGGAGTAACTGATGCACGTAACAGTAGGTGAATTAATTGGTAATTTTATTTTAATCGCTGGTTCTTTTATCCTTTTGCTAGTCTTGATTAAAAAATTTGCATGGTCTAATATTACAGGCATTTTCGAAGAAAGAGCTGAAAAAATTGCTTCAGATATTGACAGAGCTGAAGAAGCACGTCAAAAAGCAGAAGTATTGGCTCAAAAACGCGAAGATGAATTGGCTGGTAGCCGTAAAGAAGCTAAGACAATCATTGAGAATGCGAAAGAAACAGCTGAGAAAAGTAAAGCTAGTATTTTAGCAGATGCTAAACTAGAAGCAGGACGCTTAAAAGAAAAAGCAAACCAAGAAATTGCTCAAAACAAAGCTGAAGCTTTACAAAGCGTTAAGGGTGAGGTAGCAGATTTGACAATCAGCTTGGCTGGTAAAATCATCTCACAAAACCTTGACGGTCATGCCCATAAAGAACTCATTGATCAGTATATCGATCAGCTAGGAGAAGCTTAATGGACAAGAAAACAGTAAAGGTAATTGAAAAATACAGCATGCCTTTTGTCCAATTGGTACTTGAAAAAGGAGAAGAAGACCGTATCTTTTCAGACTTGACTCAAATCAAGCAAGTTGCTGAAGAAACAGGTTTACCTTCTTTTTTAAAAAAAGTGGCAGTAGACGAGTCTGACAAGGAAAAAACAATTGCTTTCTTCCAAGACTCTGTGTCACCTTTATTGCAAAACTTGATTCAGGTTCTGGCATACAATCACAGAGCAAATCTTTTTTATGATGTGCTTGTAGATTGCTTGAACCGACTTGAAAAAGAAACAAATCGATTTGAAGTGACGATTACGTCTGCTCATCCTTTAACAGATGAACAGAAGAGTCGTTTGCTCCCTTTGATTGAGAAAAAAATGTCTCTGAAAGTACGGAGTGTAAAAGAACAAATCGATGAAAGTCTCATTGGTGGTTTTGTTATTTTTGCCAATCACAAGACAATTGATGTGAGTATTAAACAACAACTTAAAGTTGTTAAAGAAAATTTGAAATAGAAAGTGGTGTTCTTTTGGCAATTAACGCACAAGAAATCAGCGCTTTAATTAAGCAACAAATTGAAAATTTCAAACCCAATTTTGATGTGACTGAAACAGGTGTTGTAACCTATATCGGGGACGGTATCGCGCGTGCTCACGGCCTTGAAAATGCCATGAGTGGAGAGTTGTTGATTTTTGAAAACGGCTCTTATGGTATGGCTCAAAACTTGGAGTCAACAGACGTTGGTATTATCATCCTAGGTGACTTTACAGATATCCGTGAAGGCGATACAATCCGCCGTACAGGGAAAATCATGGAAGTCCCAGTAGGTGAAAGTCTGATTGGTCGTGTTGTGGATCCGCTTGGTCGTCCAGTTGACGGTCTTGGAGAAATCCACACTGATAAAACTCGTCCAGTAGAAGCACCAGCTCCTGGTGTTATGCAACGTAAGTCTGTATCAGAACCATTGCAAACGGGTTTGAAAGCTATCGACGCCCTTGTACCGATTGGTCGTGGTCAACGTGAGTTGATTATCGGTGACCGTCAGACAGGGAAAACAACCATTGCGATTGATACAATCTTGAACCAAAAAGGTCAAGATATGATCTGTATCTATGTAGCGATTGGACAAAAAGAATCAACAGTTCGTAC
>CAUUIG010000156.1:0-2793 GCA_963545095.1 uncultured Streptococcus sp. | reverse complement strand
TCAAGAGAGACTACTAACAATTTTTTTACGTTTACAGTTAGGTACTTCACTAGGAAAAAAGCAACTGGCTCAGGAATTTGAGGTTAGTGAAAAGACGATACAGAGAGATTTTTCGCTACTCCGTGATATTTTATCTAGTAACACCAGTTATAGTGGAGATTTGCTTTATAACCGTAAGACGAATAAGTATTGTTTAGCAAGTAAGTCAGTTTTTAATAAAAAGGATATTCTCGTTATTTCAAAGATTTTATTGGAAAATCGAGCACTGAACAGACCAGAAATTGCTAGCTTACTAAATAATTTACTGGTCTTAGTTCCCCATGCTGACCAGAAAGAAATTGAGCAGATCATTGGCAGCGAAAAGCTTAACTATGCTCCCTTAACGGATCAACAAAATAGAATAGAGAAAATTTGGAATTTATCAGAATCTATTTTGCATGAACAGGTTCTAGATATTGTCTATCAAAAACCTTATTCTGAGTCTTCTAAGAGGCAGACTGTTTTACCAGTCTCTCTTTACTATGATAGTCATTATTTCTATCTGGTTGTTTACCAGTTGAAACATGCTACTTATATTACTTTAAGAGTAGACCGTATCCAGTCATGGTCTCTTAGTGATATAGAGAAACCCTCTATTTCTTATCGAGATAAATTTAGAGATGGTGACATTCGTAACGAGAGAGTAGATGCTTTTATCGGGAAGAAAATCAGTATTGAAATCGAGTACTTGTACGATCCGACGATTGTGATGGATCAATTTCCAAATGCAAAAATAGTTGGGAAAAATGGCGACTGGACTCATTTTCAGTTTGAAAGTCAGCATACACCGGGTCTTAAACGCTGGTTGCTGGGACAAGGGGAAGCAGTTACTGTTTTATCTCCTCGGATTTTAGTAGAGGATATGAAGCAAACAGTTCAAGAAATGATAGATAAATATAGATGAGGATAAAATGACTATTCAATTTACTTCTAAAAAGGTTGGAGAACTATTGAAAGAAGGGAATTTGCGGATTCCTTCTTATCAAAGACCATATAAATGGAACAGAAAACATATCCGTAATCTTTTTTATGATTTACGAGATGCTATGGGGAAAAAGGAATATCAGATTGGTTCCGTTATCTTACATGAAAATGATGGATACTTAGATATTGTCGATGGACAGCAACGGCTAATTTCTATTTCCTTGTTTCTTCATTTATTAGATAATTTAGGGAATTATAAGGGTGCTAAGCAACTGCTGAGTAGTGCTGTATTTGGAGAGCTATCTTGCTATCATGCGAGTGAAAATTATAATGAGTGGGAAAATTTGACTCAATTGGTTGGCGAAAATCAGGCAAAAGATATTTGCAATTTTTTATTGGAAAATTGTTCTGTCTCCGTGATTACTATGCCACAGGAACGATTATCTGAAGCCTTTCAGTTATTTGATTCTCAGAATAATCGTGGAAAATCTTTAGAACCTCATGATTTGCTCAAAGCCTATCATCTTCGCAAGCAAGATTCCGAAAATGAAAAGATTGTTGAAAAGTGGGAGCAATTTGTAGAGGATAAAAATTTAAGTCTCAAAGAGTTATTTGATAAACATCTTTTTCGTATGAGACGTTGGTCGCGAGGAGAGACAGGATTGACAAACAAGCGTTATGGCTCTTATCTCCGTTTTACAGAGGATTTTATTGACGATTTTAAAGGCGTTGATTTGAATCAGAACTTTCCATATCTAGAATTGTATCGTCATATTGAAAATCTCCCCATGTCCATTACTATGCCAATCATTGATGGAAGTAAATTTTTTGAGTATATTGAATCTGCTCATGAAACTATTAAAGAACATAAAGATTTTTTAAATGCAGAGTTAGGATTTTCTGATGAACCTGAAGGGGAAGAAAAAAATCTAGCTTACCCAGAAGGTATGTTGAACATTTACAATAGCTCAAAAGGACGCTACCTCAAGTGTCACAATATATTCCTAAATATTTGCTCACTTTTTGCAGGTAGATTTGGAAAAGATGAGCTATCAAAGGAGATAGTAGAAACCTTATTTATTTGGTCTTATTACCCTCGAGTTAAGTCTAAAGCTATATACGATGCAACGGTAGGAAACTATGTTGCTGGTGGAAAGTTTAGACAAAAAGAGGTTCAAAAGCTATTTCAACTTTTATCTCATGCTGTCACTCCCAATGATTTTATGGTCAAGATAGATAGAGAGTTATTTGAAAATTATACTGTGGACAAGATTATAGAAGAGGAAAAAGATAAATGTTAGAAACACATATAAGCTTATCAGTTAATCGTTTGTTAAATGAAGATACCTATGCTATTCCTCTTTATCAGAGAAATTTTGCTTGGACTTATGATGAAATTGAGCAGTTATTGAACGACGTAGCAGATGCTTTTCAAGAAAATAGAGACAATTATTATATTGGAACATTAGTCGTTAATAAAGAGAAAGACCTTTTCAAAATCATAGATGGGCAACAACGGACAACTGCTCTTAATTTGATTGCTTTAGCTTTGAAGAATGAGTTTGGTTTTGATAGATTGAAAGCTGTCAATCTTACCTTCCCAGCTAGGCAGAAATCAAATAAGAATATTCAAGATCTATTTACCAAGAAAAAAATTGTAGAGGGCGATGAAAATGAGCTGACTAGAGGTTACGGACATGCTAAAGATGCATTGAAAAAAGTGCTAGAGGAGCGCCGTCTTGATCCTCAGTCTTTCGTTGATTATCTTTTTGATTATGTCATCATTTTTCGGAGTATACTTCCTGAAGATTTAGATTTGAATCTTTATTT
>CAUUIG010000155.1:0-2848 GCA_963545095.1 uncultured Streptococcus sp. | reverse complement strand
CACATGATTTTTTGGCTGAGGTAGTAACTCAGGACGATATCGTAGTGGATGCGACAATGGGAAATGGTCACGATACCCTTTTTTTAGCTAAGCTAGCCAAGAAAGTCTATGCCTTTGATATTCAGGAGCAAGCCTTGGAAAAGACCCAAGAGCGTTTGGACCAGGCTGGAATGACAAATGCTCAGTTGATTTTACAAGGTCATGAGATACTGGATCAGTTTGTGACAGAAGCCAAGGCAGGGATTTTTAATCTGGGATATTTGCCGTCAGCTGATAAGTCTGTCATCACCCAACCTCAGACAACGATTGAAGCATTAGAAAAGCTGTGTCATTTGCTTGTCAAAGGGGGACGGATTGCTATTATGATCTACTATGGGCATGAAGGAGGTGACCTTGAGAGGGATGCTGTCTTGGATTTTGTGAGCCAGTTGAATCAACAAGAGTACACAGCTGCCATTTACAGAACCCTGAATCAAGTTAATAACCCGCCATTTTTAGTGATGATTGAAAAATTAGAGAGATATAGACATGGATAAACAATACCTACGTGAAAAGCTGGATGCCATGCGCCAGAATTTTGTCGAATCAACCCAGCACGAACGAGCAGTGGGTGTGTTAGACCAAGCGCATATGAGCAAAAAAATGCTTAAAATCAAGAAAAAGTTAGTTGCTCTTGAAATGGAACGGTGCCAGAGAAAAATTGAGCACAAGGATTGTTCCAAGATTGATCAAAAAATCAAAGAGCAGAAGGAGATATTTGAATCTTGTTGTAAAAAAGATTAAGGAGGTCGTGCGTGGAATTACTGATTTACCTCATCCTATTTTTACTGGTCTTGATTGTCTCAAGTACAACCAATAAGCTCCTGCCCTTTTTGCCCCTCCCTTTGGTGCAGATTCTTTTGGGAATTGTGATTGGTCTCTTTTTACCCAATACCGACTTTCACCTCAATACAGAGTTGTTTTTGGCCCTGGTTATCGGGCCCTTGCTTTTCCGAGAGTCTGAGGAAGCAGATATTACGGCTATTTTAAAACACTGGCGAATCATTATTTACCTCATATTTCCAGTGATTTTTATCTCGACTCTGAGTTTGGGTGGCTTGGCCCATCTTCTTTGGTTCAGCCTCCCCTTAGCGGCTTGTTTGGCTGTTGGGGCAGCCCTTGGACCTACGGATTTGGTGGCCTTTGCCTCTCTTTCAGAGCGCTTTAGCTTTCCTAAGCGCGTGTCTAATATCCTTAAGGGTGAAGGACTCTTGAATGATGCATCAGGTTTGGTTGCCTTCCAGGTAGCTTTGACAGCTTGGACAACTGGAGCCTTTTCCCTTGGGCAAGCGAGTAGTTCGCTTATCTTTTCAATCCTAGGCGGTTTTCTAATTGGATTTTTAACAGCCATGACTAACCGTTTCCTACATACCTTTTTGCTGAGTGTGAGAGCAACGGATATTGCCAGTGAGCTCCTTCTGGAATTGAGTTTGCCTCTGGTGACCTTCTTCCTGGCAGAAGAAGTCCATGTTTCAGGGATTATTGCCGTTGTAGTTGCGGGAATTTTAAAGGCAAGCCGTTTTAAGAAAATTACGCTCCTCGAAGCCCAAGTGGATACGGTGACCGAGACGGTTTGGCATACAGTGAACTTTATGCTCAACGGTTCTGTCTTTGTGATTTTAGGGATGGAGCTGGAAATGATAGCAGAACCTATCTTGACCAATCCAATCTATAATCCCTTACTTTTATTGGTATCTCTTGTCGCCCTTACCTTTGTCCTCTTTGCTATCCGTTTTGTCATGATCTATGGCTATTATGCCTATAGGACTAGACGTCTCAAGAAAAAGCTAAATAAGTATATGAAGGACATGCTTCTCTTGACCTTCTCAGGTGTTAAGGGAACCGTGTCGATTGCTACGATTCTTCTGATACCAAGTAATCTAGAACAGGAGTATCCTCTCTTGCTTTTCCTTGTCGCAGGTGTGACGCTTGTAAGCTTTTTAACAGGTCTCGTGGTTTTGCCTCATCTTTCTGATGAACAGGAAGAAAGCAAGGACTATCTCATGCATATCGCCATTTTGAATGAAGTAACGATAGAGTTGGAAAAAGAGTTGGAAGATACCAGAAATAAGCTCCCTCTCTATGCAGCCATTGACAATTATCATGGACGTATTGAAAATCTCATCCTGAGTCAAGAAAATAAGGGGGAGCAAGAGGACTGGGAGGCCTTGAAACTTCTCATCCTCAGTATTGAAAGTGATGGTCTGGAACAGGCCTACGAAGAAGATAAGATGGGTGAGCGTGCCTATCGAGTCTACCAACGTTATTTGAAAAACATGGAACAAAGTATCAATCGCAAGTTTGCTTCACGATTGACCTATTATTTCCTTGTTTCCTTGCGGATTTTACGTTTTCTCCTTCACGAAGTCTTTACCTTAGGCAAGACTTTTCGCAGTTGGAAAAATGAAGAATCACAGAAACTCAGAGCACTTGACTATGACCAAATTGCAGAACTCTATCTAGACAATACTGAGATGATTATCGAAAGTTTGGAGAACCTAAAAGGGGTTTATAAGAGTTCTTTAATCAGCTTCATGCAGGATTCTCGTCTCCGAGAAACAGCTATTATCACCAGTGGTGCCTTTGTCGAACGGGTTATCAATCGCGTCAAGCCCAACAATATCGATGAAATGCTGAGAGGCTATTATTTGGAGCGCAAGTTGATTTTCGAATACGAAGAAAAACGATTGATTACGACCAAGTATGCCAAGAAGTTACGACAAAATGTCAATAACTTAGAGAACTATTCCTTGAAGGAAGCTGCCAATACCCTGCCTTATGATATGGTGGAATTGGTAAGAAGAAATTA
>CAUUIG010000154.1:0-2872 GCA_963545095.1 uncultured Streptococcus sp. | reverse complement strand
ACAAATCAAAAGTCAACGAAGTTTTGGATATCGAAGACCGTTTCCGCCCAGAACTTTTGATTACGGTAGGCTATACGGACGAAAAATTAGAACCAAGCTACCGCTTGCCAGTAGATGAAATCATCGAGAAAAGATAAAAGGAAGATAATATGACAGCAATTGATTTTACAGCAGAAGTAGAAAAACGCAAAGAAGACCTCTTGGCTGACTTGTTTAGCCTTTTGGAAATCAACTCAGAACGTGATGATAGCAAGGCAGATGCTGAGCATCCATTTGGACCTGGTCCAGTAAAAGCCTTGGAGAAATTCCTTGAAATCGCAGACCGTGATGGCTATCCAACTAAGAATGTTGACAACTATGCAGGACATTTTGAGTTTGGTGATGGAGAAGAAGTTCTCGGAATCTTTGCCCACATGGACGTGGTGCCTGCTGGTAGCGGTTGGGACACAGATCCTTACACACCGACTATCAAAGACGGTCGCCTTTATGCGCGTGGAGCTTCTGATGATAAGGGACCTACAACAGCTTGTTACTATGGCTTGAAAATCATCAAAGAATTGGGCCTTCCAACTTCTAAAAAAGTTCGCTTCATCGTCGGAACAGACGAAGAATCAGGCTGGGCAGACATGGACTACTACTTCGAGCACGTAGGTCTTGCCAAACCAGACTTTGGTTTCTCTCCAGACGCTGAATTCCCTATCATCAACGGTGAAAAAGGTAACATCACAGAATACCTTCACTTTGCAGGAGAAAATGCAGGTGTTGCCCGTCTTCACAGCTTCACAGGCGGTTTGCGTGAAAACATGGTACCAGAATCAGCAACAGCAGTCGTTTCAGGTGATTTGGCTGACTTGCAAGCTAAACTAGATGCCTTTGTTGCAGAACACAAACTTAGAGGAGAAATTCAAGAGGATGCTGGCCAATACAAGGTGACGATCATTGGTAAATCAGCTCATGGTGCTATGCCTGCTTCAGGTATCAATGGTGCAACTTACCTTGCCCTCTTCCTTAGCCAGTTTGACTTTGCTGGTCCAGCCAAAGACTACCTTGACATCGCTGGTAAAATTCTCTTGAACGACCATGAGGGTGAAAATCTTAAGATTGCTCATGTGGATGAAAAGATGGGTGCCCTTTCTATGAATGCCGGTGTCTTCCGTTTCGATGAAACAAGTGCTGTTAATACCATTGCCCTCAACATCCGCTATCCAAAAGGAACAAGTCCAGAACAAATCAAGTCAATCCTGGAAAACTTGCCAGTTGCTTCTGTTAGCCTTTCTGAGCACGGTCACACCCCTCACTATGTGCCAATGGAAGATCCACTTGTGCAAACCTTGTTGAATGTTTATGAAAAACAAACTGGTCTTAAAGGTCACGAGCAAGTCATCGGTGGTGGAACCTTTGGTCGCTTGCTCGAACGCGGAGTTGCCTACGGTGCCATGTTCCCAGACTCAATTGACACCATGCACCAAGCCAATGAATTTATCGCCTTGGATGATCTCTTCCGAGCAGCAGCAATCTATGCCGAAGCTATTTATGAATTGATCAAATAAAACGATAGAAGTCTGAGATTGTATGCTTAGACTTCTTTTTGGAGGGAAAGTAGATGTCTCAAATTGAAAGAATCAAACAGGCTATTATGTCAGATCCACAAAATGCCAGCTATACAGAACGCGGAATCGAACCTCTCTTTGCAGCGCCAAAAACTGCTCGCATCAATATCATTGGACAGGCACCGGGGCTTAAAACCCAAGAGGCAGGCCTTTATTGGAAGGACAAAAGTGGTGATCGTTTGCGTGACTGGCTAGGTGTGGATGAAGATACCTTTTACAATTCAGGTTATTTTGCTGTTTTGCCTATGGATTTCTACTTTCCAGGGCATGGCAATTCAGGTGATCTGCCACCGAGAACTGGCTTTGCAGAAAAATGGCATCCGCAGCTCTTGCAAGAATTACCAGATATTCAATTGACCCTCTTGATTGGGCAATATGCCCAAGCCTACTATTTACATGAGAAAATCAGTGGTAAGGTGACAGAACGGGTAAAACATTACCAGAACTATCTGCCAGCCTATTTTCCACTAGTTCACCCCTCACCACGAAATCAAATCTGGATGGCCAAAAATCCTTGGTTTGAGTCAGAAGTGCTGCCCGATTTGAAAAAAAGAATTAAAACCATTTTATAGTCAATGAAAATCAAAGAGCAAACTAGGAAGCTAGCCGCAGGCTGCTCAAAGTACAGCTTTGAGGTTGCAGATAAAACTGACGAAGTCAGATCAAAACACTGTTTTGAGGTTGTGGATAAAACTGACGAAGTCAGCTCAAAACACTGTTTTGAGGTTGTGGATAGAACTGACGAAGTCAGTAACCATACCTACGGTAAGGCGACGCTGACGTGGTTTGAAGAGATTTTCGAAGAGTATTAGGAGAAAAAGAATGAAAGAAATTACCTTTGACGCATTTTACCAGCTTTACCGAAATGAGCAACTTTCTCTAGTGGACGTGAGAGAAGTGGATGAGTTTGAAACTCTTCATTTAGAAGGCGCCCAGAATCTTCCTCTGAGTCAATTAGCTGATACTTATGATCAATTGGACAAGGATCAGTTACATTATGTTATTTGTAAATCTGGAATGAGATCGGCGCGTGCTTGCCAATTCTTATCAGAACAAGGTTATGAGGCTATCAATGTCCAAGGGGGCATGATGGCCTTTGAAGAACTTTAAAAATTTGCATTTCTCCTAATTGGTGTGGACTGGGTAGGAGAAATTTATTTTTAGACAATTCTCATTTTTGAGAATCTTGAAAACATTCAATATTTAATTCGTGAAGCTTTTTTCATACTCCTATTCATGATATACTAGGTCAGTATTTTATA
>CAUUIG010000153.1:0-2876 GCA_963545095.1 uncultured Streptococcus sp. | reverse complement strand
GCTCCAACAGAGATGCTTTCGATATTAACCTGACGACGAGATAGGACACCTGTAAAGCGATTGAGGACTCCTGATCGATTTTGTAGTTTTGCTGTTAACATTCTACGCATGGAACTTCACCCCCAACATCTCATGATTACTCTTACCAGCTGGTACCATTGGTAACACCTGTTCCTTACGAGAAATATCTACCTCGATTAGCATAGGAACATCCTCAGTGATGACTTCAAGGTCTTGAGCCAAGGTCTCAGGATTGTCAAACTTATAGTTTTTAATGCCATAAGCTTGTGCCATCAATTGGAAATCAGGAAGGGTATCAAAGACTGACTCTGATGTTCTACCTTCATAGAAGGATTCCTGCCACTGGCGAACCATTCCAAGTGAGTGGTTGTTCAGCATAACCACCTTGATTGGCACCTTGTAAATGTTCAAAATAGCCAATTCCTGGTTGGTCATTTGGAAACCACCATCCCCAACAAACAAGACTACTTCCTTATCTGGGTTAGCAATTTTAGCACCGATTGCTGCTGGAATTCCGAATCCCATCGTTCCCAAACCACCTGAAGTCACTAACTGACGTTCATTTTGGTATGGATAATACTGGGCTGTCCACATTTGGTGTTGACCAACGTCTGTTACCACAATGGCATCTCCATTCGTCAATTCACCAATTCGTTCAATAACAGCTTGCGGCTGAACCACACGCTCTTTCTTATCATAAGAACGAACGCGGTTCTTGTCTTTAGTGACTTTTTCAATCCATTTTTCAGTATTGTTATGAACTGTCGGTTCTGCTAGTAGCATTTGCAAGGCTTTCTTAGCATCTCCAACTACAGGAATATCCGCACTGATAATCTTGCCAATCTCAGCTGGATCAATATCAATGTGGGCAACCTTAGCATTCTTAGCGAAGGTCTTAGGATTCCCCGTCAAGCGGTCATCAAAACGGCAACCAATACTAATCATAAAATCAGCTTCTGTCATGGCAATATTAGCTGCGAATGACCCGTGCATGCCTCCCATTCCAAGGAAGAGTGGATGACTCGTTGCAATCGTTCCTTGTCCCAAAAGACTGGTTACCACTGGAATTTGATAGCGTTCTGCAAATTCATTTAATTCTGCCGCAGCTTCAGCATAACTAATTCCACCACCAGCCAGCAAGACTGGTTTTTTAGCCTTGGATAATTGCTTCAAGATTTTCTTGATTTGCATATCATTTGGCTCAAGAGTTGGCTGATAGCTTGGTAGATTGACTTCTGGTGAATAGATGAAGTCCGTTTCTAAAGCAGATACGTCTTTAGGTAGGTCAATTACAACTGGCCCTGGACGTCCTGTAGTTGCGATATGGACAGCTTCCGTAATGATTCGAGGGATATCAGCTGTCTCACGAACTTGGTAATTGTACTTAGTGATTGGCATGGTAATTCCCACGATGTCTGCCTCCTGAAAGGCATCTTTCCCAATCCCTGCTCGCGCAACCTGACCTGTAAAGACCAAAAGGGGAACGCTATCGCTCATGGCATCCGCAATCCCTGTAATGGCATTTGTTGCTCCCGGTCCGCTAGTGACGACGGCAACACCCAACTTTCCAGTTGATTTGGCATAACCTTCAGCTTCATGCAAACAACCTTGCTCATGGCGCCCTAGAATGTGGCGAATGCCTTTAAAATTATATATCGCATCATAAAAAGGCAAGACCGCACCACCAGGATAGCCAAAGATGGTATCAATTCCTAAATCACGAAGTGTTTCCAAAACTAGGTCCGACCCCGTCTTAGGAGATTCTAAACTGATTTTCTCCATTGTTCCCCTTTCTCTTCTCTTAAAAATAACTTGTTACTATCATACCATTTTTTCAAAATTTTTCAAGAGAAAAGAAGAAATTTTCTGAATTTTCTATTTTAACGTTTATTTATGAATGTTATTTTTGTTTTTATAAAAAAGATACCGATTTCATTTACTAAAAAAGAAAAAAGAACTGATTTCTCAGTTCTTCATTAATCTTATTCCACACTAAATAGGTATGGGTAAACAGGTTGTTGACCTTGGTGAATCTCGACTTCAACGTCTTCGAATTCTTCTGCGATTTCTTGAGCAATTTCATTGGCAAGTTCTTCGCTTCCGTCTTCACCGACATAGAAGGTTACGATTTCACTATCTTCATCCAACATATGTTTCAATGTTTCAGTCAAGGTTTGGTGCATGTCAGGGTTTGACACAAGGATTTTCCCATCCACCATACCAAGATTATCGTTTTCATGGATTTCTAAGCCATCAATCGTTGTATCACGCACAGCTGTTGTGACGCTTCCGCTAACGACATCGCTAAGAGCAGCTGTCATACGCTCTTGGTTTTCTTCAATGGACTTGCTTGGATCAAAGGCGAGAAGACTTGTCAAACCTTGTGGCAAAGTACGAGCTTCCACCACTACTGCTGGTTGCTCCAAAACTTCTGCTGCAGATTGAGCTGCCATGAAGATGTTCTTGTTGTTTGGCAGGAAGATGATGTTACGAGCATTGACCTGTTCAACAGCCTTGATAAAGTCTTCTGTTGAAGGGTTCATGGTTTGACCGCCTTCGATAACATAATCCACACCTTGAGAACGGAAGATATCTGCTAGACCTTTACCAGCCACTACAGCAATCAAAGCATACTCTTTTTCTTCAGCTGGCTTGCTAACTTGAGCAGCTTCTTTTTCAACCTGCGCTTCGTGTTGGTTACGCATATTGTCAACTTTTACCTTGACCAAGCTACCATATTTGAGACCTTCTTGCATAACAAGTCCTGGATCTTCTGTATGGACATGGACTTTGACAATTTCATCATCATTGACAACAAGGAGAGAATCCCCAAGTTCATTCAAGTAGTTACGGAA
>CAUUIG010000152.1:0-2878 GCA_963545095.1 uncultured Streptococcus sp. | reverse complement strand
GTTATGCTGATGGTACCCTTCGCTGGAACAACTGTCTGAACTGGATGAAGGCTGGAATTCTTTATGCAGACCGTGTGTCAACCGTTTCACCTAGCTATGCTCATGAAATTATGACTAGTCAGTTTGGATGTAACTTGGATCAGATTCTTCGAATGGAGTCTGGTAAAGTTTCTGGTATCGTGAATGGGATTGATGCTGACCTTTATAATCCTCAGACGGATGCTCTTTTAGACTATCATTTTAATCAGGAAGATTTGTCTGGGAAAGCCCAAAACAAGGCAAAATTACAAGAGAGAGTTGGCTTGCCAGTTAGAGCTGATGTTCCACTGGTGGGAATTGTTTCTCGTTTGACACGTCAAAAAGGTTTTGATGTCGTGGTCGAAAGTTTGCATCATATCTTGCAAAATGATGTCCAGATTGTTCTTTTGGGAACTGGAGATCCAGCCTTTGAAGGAGCTTTCTCATGGTTTGCTCAGATTTACCCAGACAAGCTATCAGCAAATATCACTTTTGATGTCAAACTAGCTCAAGAAATCTATGCTGCTTGTGACCTCTTCCTCATGCCAAGTCGTTTTGAACCGTGTGGCTTGTCTCAAATGATGGCGATGCGTTACGGTACCTTACCATTGGTCCATGAAGTTGGTGGCTTGCGAGATACCGTTCGCTCTTTCAATCCAATCGAAGGAAGCGGTACTGGTTTTAGCTTTGACAATCTATCTCCTTACTGGTTGAATTGGACTTTCCAAACAGCATTGAACTTGTATAGAAACCATCCTGACGTTTGGAGAAACTTACAAAAACAAGCTATGGAGTGTGATTTCTCATGGGATACAGCCTGCAAGTCATACCTTGACTTGTACCATAGTTTAGTTAATTAATAGATAAAATCGTATGATGACTTCATACGATTTTTGGGCTGTTTAGAGAGGAGAACGGATGTCTCAAGTAAAAGGCTTGTGTGTTATGGATGTTGATGGAACCTTAATCCTAGAAGAAGTGATTGATCTTTTGGGTAGAGAGGCAGGTCGTGAGGAGGAAATTTCGCAGATTACAAGTCTGGCAATGCGAGGAGAGATAGATTTTGAAAGCAGTTTAAGAAAAAGAGTGTCCTTCTTGGAAGGCCTCCCTGTTTCGGTCTTTGATACAGTCTTCAACTCTATTCATCTATCGCCAAATGCCCAGGAATTCATTTCTATTCTCCAAAAGAATGGCATCCTAGTTGGTCTGGTGTCTGGTGGATTTACTCCAATAGTTGAGAGATTAGCAAAATCTCTTGGAATCGCCTATTTTTCTGCCAACCAACTTGAAGTCAAAGATGGTCTTCTAACAGGAAAATTGATTGGACAAATTATCAGTCCCCAGGTCAAAAAAGAGACTCTGGAAAAATGGAGAGAGAAACTAAAACTTCCTAAAGAAAGAACGATTGCAATCGGAGATGGGGCAAATGACCTATTAATGTTGAAATCAGCAGGACTGGGAATCGCCTTTTGTGCAAAAGAAGTACTCAAAAAAGAAATACTACATCATGTTGACAAGAGAGATTTTTTAGAAGTTCTACCTTTGATTGACTTTTTGAAATGAGGTGAAAGTATGAAAATTGTAATCGCACCAGATTCGTTTAAGGAAAGTTTGACTGCTGAAGAGGTGGCTGAAGCAATAAAAAGAGGCTTCCAACAATCAATAGCAGATGTAGAATGTTTTCTCTGCCCTATTGGTGATGGGGGAGAAGGTACTGTAGATGCTATTCGACATTCTCTTGACCTTGAAGAAAAATGGATCCAAGTGACAGGACCTTTTGGCCCAAAAGAAGAAATGCGCTATTTTCACAAAAGTCAACTGGCACTATTTGAAGTTGCCGACTTGGTTGGCCTTGGAAAAATTCCGCTAGAGAAACGAAATCCACTGCAAATCCAAACTTGTGGTATTGGAGAGTTGATTCGTCATCTCATTGCTCAAGGGATTAAAGAAATCTATATCGGCGTTGGTGGCACGGCCAGTAATGACGGAGGAATTGGGATTGCTGCTGGTTTAGGTTATCGATTTTATGATAGGGATGGAAATGTCTTGCCTGCATGCGGTCAATCCTTACTAAACTTAGCTTCTGTTTCAACAGAAAATCGCTATGAAATTCCTAAAGGTGTTCAAATTCATATTTTAGCAGATGTCGTGAGTCCCTTATGTGGTCCTCAAGGTGCGACCTACATTTTTGGCAAGCAAAAAGGCCTAGATCCTACCATGTTGGAGACCGTAGATCAGGCAATCCAAGATTTTTATGAAAAAGTTTCCCCTGCAATATTAGAAATTAAAGGAGCAGGAGCTGGTGGAGGCATTGCTGGCGGTTTGTGTGCCTTTGCTCAGGCAAATATCGTGTCTGGAATTGATATCTGTTTGAACCTAATTAGCTTTGATAAGAAAGTTTCAGATGCTGACTTGGTTGTTGTAGGAGAAGGAAGGTTAGATCGTCAAAGCTTAGCAGGTAAAGCGCCTATTGGTGTTGCAAAAAGAACCCCTGTCGGAGTTCCTGTTATTGCTATTTGCGGCAGTATTGCTGAGGATTTACCTTCCCTGCCATTTGAGAATATCTAAGCGGCTTTTTCAATTTTGGAGAAAAGTGAACCTCTAGAAGATAGTTTGAAAAATGCTAGTCTCTATTTGGAGCACACGGCTGCCAATATAGGGCATTTATTAAATATGCGCAAGATTTAGCCAAACCATTTCTTCCAGATGGATGTTTTGGCTGGTTCTTCCTTTTTAACTTCCCAAAGTTTTGCAAAAGCAAGTCGAAGATCCTTTTCTTCTACTTGAACTGGTGCATTGGTATGGATAATCAGGCCAAAAGGAGAAGAAGTATGCTCTTCAGATACAATGGTAGCTTGAC
>CAUUIG010000151.1:0-2888 GCA_963545095.1 uncultured Streptococcus sp. | reverse complement strand
AAGGTCAGGATTTTGTTCCTGACCTTTGACAACTTTACCGATTCTTTAGTTCTACATAGCGCTTGTACCAAATGTTTACATAGGCTTCTGAGAAAGGACCTCGTCCATTGTTAATCCAATCAACAAGAATTTTGACATGTTCTTTTAAAATATAGTCCAAGTCATCAGAATAATTCATTTTGCGTTTGTGACGCTCATACTCCTCAACGTCTAAGAGACGTTTTTCTCCATCTGTAAAAATTTTAACATCCAAATCGTAATCAATATACTTCAGTGCTTCTTCATCCAGATAGTAGGGGCTAGCCATATTGCAATAGTAGGAAATCCCATTATCACGAATCATGGCAATGATATTAAACCAATATTTCTTGTGAAAGTAAACAATAGCCGGTTCTCGAGTGACCCAACGACGACCATCACTTTCGGTAACCAGTGTATGATCGTTGACACCAATGATGGCGTTTTCTGTTGTTTTTAGTACCATGGTGTCCCGCCAAGTTCGGTGGAGACTCCCATCATGCTTATAACTTTGAATTGTAATAAAGTCGCCTTCTTTTGGAAGCTTCATAACTAACCAACTTTCTACAATTTATAAGTTTATCGTGTACTATTGTACCATAAAAATGCCTAAAATCTGTGAATTTTACATGAAAATATTAAAGATATTCTCTGAGAGCGCTTGCTATATCCGAAAAATCGTAGCCCTTTCGTGCTAAAACTTGAGTTAAACGCTGTTTAAGTTCGTATCCTTCATACTTTCGAGCATACTTAGTATATTGCTTATCCAGCTCCTTGAAGATGAGTTCTTGAGTTGTTACTTCGTCGACTTGACTATCCAATTCGTCAAAGGCGCTTTTAGCATCAGAATAGGAAAACCCCTTGTTGGTCAAGTTCTGGATAATCTTATCTTGCAAGGCACGAGCTGGAAGTTTTCCTTCATATTTTTTCAATAGTTTATTAGCTACACGTTGAGCAACTTCCGAGAAATCAAATTCTTTTAAAATCTCTGCTATAGTAGATTTTGAAACCCCTTTTTGTGTTAGTTTCTGAGTCAGTACATGAGGCCCCTTGTCTCCTGAAAGTTGATTGGCATTGATGATAGCATAAGTGTACTGACCATCATTAATCCAATTATCTTCTTTAAGATTAATAATGACTTGAGAAACTATGTTTTCATCAATATTGTATTTTTTCAGATATTCTCTGACTTCTTTTTCAGTGCGCGCTTTAAAGGATAGGTGGTAGAGAGCTAGATTCTTACCGTAAGAAAATTGAGCAAAGTCCTGAATCTCTTTCAATTCTTCTTCACTTATCACCTTATCTCTTGATAACATAAAACGAACAATTGTATCTTCAGTAATGTAGCATTTGTCGCCATTATCAAGCTCCATCAGATAGAGTCTTTTTTTCTTTTCAAGTTTTGTGATTTTCATAGTTCTATTATAACTCAAAATGTGATAAGATAGGGGTATGAATCTGAAAGTGAAACAAAAAATACCATTAAAAATCAAGCGCATGGGAATTAATGGTGAGGGAATCGGCTTTTATCAAAAAACATTAGTCTTTGTGCCGGGTGCTCTCAAAGGTGAAGATATCTATTGTCAGATTACTTCTATTAAACGTAACTTTGTTGAGGCAAAATTACTGAAGGTCAACAAGAAGTCTAAATTTCGAGTTGTGCCGGCTTGTACTATTTACAATGAGTGCGGAGGCTGCCAAATCATGCACCTGCATTATGATAAGCAGCTGGAGTTCAAGACGGACTTACTTCATCAAGCGCTGAAAAAATTTGCCCCTGCAGGATATGAAAATTATGAAATCCGCCCGACGATTGGAATGCAGGAACCCAAGTACTATCGTGCTAAGTTACAATTTCAGACTCGAAAATTTAAAAATCAAGTCAAGGCGGGCTTATATGCACAAAACTCTCATTATTTAGTAGAGTTGAAAGATTGTCTAGTACAAGACAAGGAAACCCAAGTGATTGCTAATCGTCTAGCGGAATTACTTACTTTTCACCAAATTCCAATCACGGATGAGAGAAAAGTTCTAGGTGTTAGAACTATAATGGTTCGACGAGCAAGAAAGACTGGACAGGTTCAGATTATTATTGTTACAAATTGTCAGCTTAATTTAACCCAACTAGTAAAAGACTTAGTTAAAGATTTCCCAGAAGTTGTGACAGTAGCTGTGAATACAAATACAGCTAAAACCAGTGAGATTTATGGTGAAAAGACAGAGATTATCTGGGGAGAAGAGAGTATTCAAGAAGGTGTACTCGATTATGAATTTTCACTATCTCCTCGAGCTTTCTATCAACTAAATCCTGAACAAACAGAAGTTCTCTATAGTGAGGCAGTAAAAGCGCTAGATGTTAGTAAAGAAGACCATTTGATTGATGCTTATTGTGGAGTAGGTACAATTGGATTTGCCTTCGCAAAGAAAGTAAAAACACTTAGAGGCATGGATATTATTCCAGAAGCTATTGAAGATGCCAAGCGAAATGCTAAAAGAATGGGATTTGACAACACACATTACGAAGCTGGAAGCGCAGAAGAGATTATTCCTCGATGGTATAAGGAAGGCTACAGAGCAGATGCACTGATTGTGGACCCACCGCGTACAGGTCTGGACGATAAGTTATTAGATACTATTCTTACCTATGTACCAGAAAAAATGGTCTATATTTCTTGCAATGTTTCGACCTTGGCTCGTGATTTGGTGAGGTTAGTAGAAGTCTATGATATCCATTATATTCAGTCGGTCGATATGTTTCCACACACCGCTCGAACTGAAGCTGTTGTAAAATTAATTAAAAAAGTTTAAAAAAGGTGTTGACAAAGTTTAAAAAGTCTGTATAATAGTAAGAGTTGAAAATAACAACTCAG
>CAUUIG010000150.1:0-2891 GCA_963545095.1 uncultured Streptococcus sp. | reverse complement strand
CAGTTGAAGAACGTATCGACGTATTCGGTTCAGAAGGTAAAGCTTAATCTAGCTGCATAATACATACAGAACCTGCCCATTGGGTGGGTTTTTGGCGTTTGGTTAAACGAATGTTATTATCGTATAAATAAAAATAAGCGAAAAACGATAAAATAATTATTCGTCTTTTGCTTATTGTTTTATTTTTACGAAATAAATATTATTTCTTGTCTTTTGAGTTCATTAAGGCTGCAACAACTGTTGCCCCAATAATTGGTACAAGTGAACCAATTATTTTAGAAGCATTTTTGACAGTAGATGCGGTTGCAATTAATGAAGATGCTTCACTAATTTGTTCAAAATCTAATGATTTATTCTCAGACACTGCATATTTTTCTGATTCATCAAAAAAATTTAGCAACATTTCAGCTCTATCAGCTCTGTCTCGATCTGTCTTTTTTAAATTTTCAATTTCAAAGTCTATTACAGTACGTAACGCAATATGGTGGAGTTTTGTTAATCTACTTTTTTGAGTTTCAATATTACTGATGGTTTGTTTAGTAACTCCTATAAGATTGCTGAGGTCTGAACTTGTCCAATTCAAAATCTCTCTAATAGCTTTTAGGTTATTTTGTAGAATTAATCTCGTATCTTCAGTTGATGGATATTTTTCTTTTAACATATCTTCTTACCTATAATTTTCTATTTCTATTATAACAAAAATAAAAAATAATTTAAATAGTTGTCCACGATAAAATATTTTCTATACAAAAAAATAATATTTATATAAAATACTTGACAATTAAAAAATATTGTACTATACTTAACTAAATAAGAGTAGAAGTACAATTTAATTAGATAATCATAGTAAAACTATTAAAAAATGAAGTGGAGTATTGTTATGGAAATACAATTATTGTTTATTTTATTATTAATTTCTTTTTCTACCTTTCTATTGATTAGAAAGAGCGTAATGGCTAAAAAGTTTACAGACTTTTTGATAAGTAATAGAGGTCAAGAAATAAATTTCATAGAATCTGGAGACTTAAGTGTCTTAGAATGTGCAAAAATACTGAACAAAAAATACAAAATTGGATTAATTAATTCATATATTGTAGTTAATTCAATAAAAGTAAGATGAAATCGAAATAAGGGAAAAATAATGAAAATTAATATGGAAAGAATCGAAACACGAGCACAAATCGTATTAAACCGAACAAAAAGAATATCAAAATCTGCAGGTAATAATATACATAAAGCTGGGAAGAAGTGTCTAAATTTTGTAGAAAAACATCCTGAACTTATTTCTATAATTACATTGGTTTCTATAAGTTTGTTGACTAATAAAAATGCTCTTAATCAAAAATGGACTAATGATTTGGAAGATACAGAGCGAATCCAAACATCAGATGATTCAACCTTTTCTGAACTGCTACAAGAAGAACAAGCTATTAATCATATTTATCCTGATGAAAGAAAATCTCCTTGTGTACATTTATATCATCTAGGCGAAAATACTTTTGTAAGAGGAGGAACAGAAATAGAAAAAGAGGAATTCCGTAAAGAGAATAACTTGTAGTTTTACACTCTATATTTGATTGAAACATAATTTAAAAAGGACAAAGAGAGGTAATTATATGTCAAAATTATATACGTGCGAAGAATGTGGTGGAGAGTTCACTAAGAGAGAGCTTAATTGGGATGGTAGTGATCATACTGATGGAGTTTACTATTGCAAAGACTGCTTTCGTTTTCTAGAACAATGTGGGATTGATGCGATGGATCCTGATGGTTTTGGGTATGATGAGTATGGGAATTGGGATCAAGAACGTTTAGGTTTTTAGATTTTTGTGAGCTTTGACTACTACATTAGATACAATTTTAGTTTATTTATCCACCAGCCTGCCCATTGGGTGGGTTTTTTGGTGTTTTAAGGGAACTATTAAGCAAGAATTTTTGAATAAAAGTATTATTTTAAGAGAAAAAATTCAATTTTATAAACTTCAGGCAAACGCTTGCATTCTAGTTTTTATTGGACTATAATAGGTTGGTATAAAGCCTTCTGTGATAATGTTGAGAAGGTATAGAAAGTAAGGATTTAGATATTTGTAGTCAAAAACACAATGTTGCTATTCCTTACCATAGGGAGATCAATATGGCAATGATAGAAGTGGAACATCTTCAGAAAAATTTTGTGAAGACTGTTAAGGAACCGGGCTTGAAGGGTGCTTTGCGCTCCTTTATTCATCCTGAAAAACAGACCTTTGAAGCGGTCAAGGATTTGACCTTTGAGGTTCCCAAGGGGCAAATTTTGGGCTTCATCGGGGCTAATGGTGCTGGGAAGTCGACAACCATTAAAATGCTGACAGGGATTTTAAAACCGACATCTGGTTTTTGTCGGATTAACGGCAAGATTCCCCAGAATAATCGACAAGATTATGTCAAAGATATTGGCGTAGTTTTTGGACAACGCACCCAGCTATGGTGGGATTTGGCTCTGCAAGAGACCTACACGGTCTTGAAGGAGATTTACGATGTGCCAGACTCGCTCTTTCATAAGCGCATGGATTTTTTGAATGAAGTCTTGGATTTGAAGGACTTTATCAAGGACCCCGTGCGGACTCTTTCATTGGGACAGCGCATGCGGGCAGACATTGCAGCTTCTTTGCTTCACAATCCCAAGGTTCTCTTTTTAGATGAGCCGACTATTGGTCTGGATGTTTCGGTCAAGGATAATATTCGTCGAGCTATCACCCAGATCAATCAAGAGGAAGAGACCACGATTCTCTTGACCACTCACGACCTGAGCGACATTGAGCAACTTTGTGATCGGATTTTCATGATTGACAAGGGACAAGAGATTTTTGATGGAACGGTGAGCCAACTCAAGGAGACCTTTGGTAAGATGAAGA
>CAUUIG010000149.1:0-2951 GCA_963545095.1 uncultured Streptococcus sp. | reverse complement strand
CGGTCTCTTTGTCGAATTGCCAAATACGGTTGAAGGCTTGATTCACATCACTAATTTACCTGAATTTTATCATTTCAATGAGCGTGATTTGACCCTTCGTGGAGAGAAATCGGGTATAACATTCCGTGTAGGTCAGCAAATCCGTATCCGAGTTGAAAGAGCGGATAAGATGACTGGTGAAATCGACTTCTCTTATATTTCAAGTGAGTTTGATGTGATTGAAAAAGGCTTGAAACAGTCTAGTCGTAGTGACAGAGGGCGTGGTTCAAGTCGTCGTTCAGATAAGAAGGAAGACAAGAGAAAATCAGGACGCTCAAATGATAAGCGTAAGCATTCACAAAAAGACAAGAAGAAAAAAGGCAAGAAACCTTTTTACAAGGAAGTAGCTAAGAAAGGAGCTAAGCATGGCAAAGGGCGAGGGAAAGGTCGTCGCGCAAAATAAAAAGGCGCGCCACGACTATACAATCGTAGATACGCTAGAGGCAGGGATGGTCCTGACTGGAACTGAAATCAAGAGTGTACGAGCTGCTCGAATCAATCTCAAGGACGGCTTTGCCCAAGTAAAAAATGGGGAGGTTTGGTTGAGCAATGTCCATATCGCTCCTTACGAAGAGGGCAATATCTGGAACCAAGAACCAGAACGCCGCCGAAAACTCCTGCTCCATAAGAAGCAAATTCAAAAATTGGAACATGAGACTAAAGGAACAGGCATGACCCTGGTTCCCCTTAAAGTCTATATCAAAGATGGCTATGCCAAGCTTCTTTTAGGACTTGCCAAAGGGAAGCATGACTACGACAAACGGGAGTCTATCAAACGTCGTGATCAAAACCGCGACATCGCACGTGTTATGAAAGCTGTTAATCAGCGATAAAAAGAGGAAATGAAAATGGAAAAACTAATTGCCTATAAACGTATGCCCTTGTGGAATAAAGAAACCATGCCAGCGGCTGTTCAGCAGAAACACAACACCAAGGTTGGAACTTGGGGCAAGATTACTGTTCTAAAAGGAACTCTCAAGTTTATTGAGTTGACCGAAGAAGGGGAAGTTCTAGCTGAACACCTCTTTGAAGCAGGGGCAGACAATCCAATGGCCCAACCACAAGCATGGCACCGAGTGGAGGCTGTAACAGACGATGTGGAATGGTATTTGGAGTTTTATTGTAAACCTGAGGATTATTTCCCTAAAAAATACAATACCAATCCCGTTCATTCGGAGGTCCTAGAGGCTATGCAGACAGTAAAACCAGGGAAAGCCTTGGATTTGGGCTGTGGTCAGGGCCGTAACTCTCTCTTTCTTGCACAGAATGGTTTTGATGTGACAGCTGTGGATCAAAATGAATTGGCCCTTGAAATCTTGCAAAGCATTGTGGAGCAGGAAGACCTGAATATGCCTGTTGGTCTTTACGATATCAATTCAGCCAGTATTGGGCAAGAGTATGATTTCATCGTATCGACAGTTGTTTTGATGTTTTTGCAAGCAGACCGCATTCCTGCAATTATCAAAAATATGCAGGAAAAAACCACTGTTGGTGGCTACAATCTTATCGTTTGTGCCATGGACACGGAGAATTATCCTTGCTCAGTGAACTTCCCATTTACTTTTAAAGAAGGGGAACTGGCAGACTATTACAAGGACTGGGAATTGGTTAAGTACAATGAAAATCCAGGCCATTTGCACCGTCGTGACGAAAATGGCAATCGTATTCAACTACGCTTTGCGACCATGCTAGCTAAGAAAATCAAGTAAACACACATGAAGATTAGGAAATTTCCTGATCTTTTTTCTTTTTTTACGAATAGATAAGATAGAAGAATTGACAAAAATACGCATTATAAGTATAATTTTAGATAGAAAGGTGACCATAAATGCCAATCACAGGTAAGGAAATGGTAAAATTAGCTCTTGCAAATGAATGGATTGAAGTTCGTAAGAGAGGAAGTCATCATCATTTTAAGAAAGAAGGGGTTCCCTATCTTGTCACTATTCCAGTTCATGGTAATGAGGATATAGGAAAAGGTTTAGAGAGAAAAATAGTAAAAGATTTGGGACTGTAGTTGATTTGGAAATTTTGGAGGTGTATTATGCTAAAATCTTATCCTGCTATTTTTCATAGAGAAGGCACTGGATACTGGATCGAATTTCCTGAATTTGGAGGTGGGACTGAAGGAGCAACGATTGAACTTGCAATGAAAAATGCTCGGGAAATGCTTGAGAGTGTTTTAGCTTCTTATATTGATGAAGGACTGGCTTTGCCTACTCCTAGTGACATTGCTGAGTTGAAAGCTCCTGATGGATTTGTGACTTTGATTCAGGTCAATCCTTTGCCTTTCGTAAAGAATAATAAAGCGATTCGAAAAAATGTTACGGTTCCAGAGTGGCTAGTCAGACTTGCGGATCGTGAGAAAGTGAACTATTCTGAAGTGTTGACACAAGCTCTTGAAAGTCGCTTGCAACTCTAAAATTATAGAGTGATGAAGATTAGGAATTTTCCTGATCTTTTTTCTTTTTTACGAATAATATAGAAAAGGAGGGAAATCATGTTTGTTGCGAGAGATACTAGGGGAGAATTGGTAAATGTGTTAGAAGACAAGCTTGAGAAGGAAGAATATACCTGTCCAGCTTGTGGAGGTCAGCTCCGTTTGCGGCAAGGACTAAGTGTTCGAACCCATTTTGCCCACAAATCCCTAAAAGACTGTGATTACTCCTTTGAAAATGAAAGTCCAGAACACTTGGCAAATAAGGAAGTCCTCTATAATTGGTTGAAAACAGAGGCTGAGGTGCAATTAGAATACCCGCTTACAGAGCTTAAACAGATTGCGGATGTATTTGTAAATGGCAATCTAGTTTTAGAAGTTCAGTGTAGTCCCTTGACTCAAAAAATTCTTAAAGAGCGCAGTGAGGGCTATCGTAGTCAGGGTTACCAAGTACTGTGGTTGCTGGGGGAAAAAC
>CAUUIG010000148.1:0-2953 GCA_963545095.1 uncultured Streptococcus sp. | reverse complement strand
CACTCTTACTAAACTTTAGTAAAATAGATTAAAAGCGGGCTTGCTCGCTTTTTATTATAAAACAGATATTAAAAACGTTTTCAAACTGTACTGTAATAGAGAATAAAAACTTCTGAGCAGATTCTTAGTAAACTAAAAATAAATGTGATAAATTAGTAGTGTAAAAATTTACTGAAACGTTTTCAAAAATTATATGAAACCTTTTTTAGTAGATTTAAAAATATTTGAAGGAGAGTTATCATTATGACTCAAGGGAAAATTACTGCATCTGCAGCAATGCTTAACGTATTGAAAACATGGGGCGTAGACACAATCTACGGTATCCCATCAGGAACACTCAGCTCATTGATGGACGCTTTGGCTGAAGACAAAGATATCCGCTTCTTGCAAGTTCGCCACGAAGAAACAGGTGCTCTTGCAGCGGTTATGCAAGCTAAATTCGGCGGCTCAATCGGGGTTGCAGTTGGTTCAGGTGGTCCAGGTGCGACTCACTTGATTAACGGTGTTTACGATGCAGCTATGGATAACACTCCATTCCTAGCAATCCTTGGATCACGTCCAGTTAACGAACTCAACATGGATGCTTTCCAAGAATTGAACCAAAACCCAATGTACAACGGTATCGCTGTTTACAACAAACGTGTAGCTTACGCTGAGCAATTACCAAAAGTAATCGACGAAGCTTGCCGTGCTGCAGTTTCTAAAAAAGGTCCAGCTGTTGTTGAAATCCCAGTAAACTTCGGTTTCCAAGAAATCGACGAAAACTCATACTACGGTTCAGGTTCATACGAGCGTTCATTCATCGCTCCTGCTTTGAACGAAGTTGAAATCGACAAAGCTGTTGAAATCTTGAACAATGCTGAACGTCCAGTTATCTATGCTGGTTACGGTGGTGTTAAAGCTGGTGAAGTGATTACTGAATTGTCACGTAAAATCAAAGCACCAATCATCACAACTGGTAAAAACTTTGAAGCTTTCGAATGGAACTATGAAGGTTTGACAGGTTCTGCTTACCGTGTTGGTTGGAAACCAGCCAACGAAGTGGTCTTTGAAGCAGACACAGTTCTTTTCCTTGGTTCAAACTTCCCATTTGCTGAAGTTTACGAAGCATTCAAGAACACTGAAAAATTCATCCAAGTGGATATCGACCCTTACAAACTTGGTAAACGTCATGCCCTTGACGCTTCAATCCTTGGTGATGCAGGTCAAGCAGCTAAAGCTATCCTTGACAAAGTGAACCCAGTTGAATCTACTCCATGGTGGCGTGCAAACGTTAAGAACAACCAAAACTGGCGTGATTACATGAACAAACTCGAAGGTAAAACTGAGGGTGAATTGCAATTGTATCAAGTTTACAATGCAATCAACAAACATGCTGATCAAGACGCTATCTACTCAATCGACGTAGGTGACACTACTCAAACATCTACTCGTCACCTTCACATGACACCTAAGAACATGTGGCGTACATCTCCACTCTTTGCGACAATGGGTATTGCCCTTCCTGGTGGTATCGCTGCTAAGAAAGACAATCCAGATCGCCAAGTATGGAACATCATGGGTGACGGTGCATTCAACATGTGCTACCCAGACGTTATCACAAACGTTCAATACGACCTTCCAGTTATCAACGTTGTCTTCTCAAATGGTAAATATGCCTTCATCAAGGACAAATACGAAGACACAAACAAACACTTGTTTGGTTGTGACTTCCCTAATGCTGACTATGCGAAAATCGCTGAAGCGCAAGGTGCTGTAGGATTTACAGTTGACCGTATCGAAGACATCGATGCAGTTGTTGCAGAAGCTGTTAAATTGAACAAAGAAGGTAAAACTGTTGTTATCGATGCTCGCATCACTCCACACCGTCCACTTCCAGTAGAAGTACTTGAATTGGATCCAAAACTTCACTCAGAAGAAGCAATCAAAGCCTTCAAGGAAAAATACGAAGCAGAAGAACTCGTACCATTCCGTCTCTTCTTGGAAGAAGAAGGATTGCAATCACGCACAATTAAATAATTTCTCTTGTGGAAAACTAAAGATAAGTTTATAGACTTCTTTATTAGGTTACTGCCGACGATTCCATCATTGAAACCATAAATTTCAATGATGGAATCTAGTGTGGAGCCTAGAAAAAGTCCCAAAGGATTTTTCGTAGTTTGATGAGCAAAGATTTGCCATCAAACTTGGTTCCACCTTGTTTATTCTTTGATTTTCATAGAGAGAAACTTGAAAAGATCGGAGCAATCCGGTCTTTTTATGGAGGATAGTAAATGAATTTAAATCAATTAGATATTATCGTTTCAGATGTTCCCCAAGTCTGTGCTGACTTGGAGCGTATTTTGGATAAAAAGTCCGATTATGTTGATGACAGTTTTGCTCAGTTTACGATTGGCAGTCACTGTCTGATGTTGTCCCAAAATCATTTGATTCCTTTGGAAGATTTTCAGTCAGGAATCATTCTTCATATCGAGGTTGAGGATCTAAATCAGAATTACCAACGTTTAAAAGAGATCGGTGTCGAGATTTTACACGGTCTTTGTGAAACGGATTGGGGAACAGAGTCCTTATTAGTTAAAGGTCCTGCTGGTTTAGTGATTGATTTTTATCGTATGAAATAGGACGCTTAGTCATTTGAAGATAACCTTAACTATTCTTAAAACAGAATGTGAGAATATGAACTATTGAAAGATCGGAGCAATCCGGTCTTTTTAATATAAAGCAATTGCATATAAACAATTGACAGTGTTTTTCTAAAACCTTATAATAAAAATATAACAGTATAAAATAAGATTCATATGAAAGGATGGTTTCTGTCTGTTAGAGAAGACTGTAAAACATGTCCCTTTGTTTTAGTTTGTAAATCAGGATTTTGTCCAATGGCCAAGCATATTACGAAATTAAGCTCTTCTGTGATTTGTAAGAATATGCAAGAGAAAATTCGTAAAAATCT
>CAUUIG010000147.1:0-2984 GCA_963545095.1 uncultured Streptococcus sp. | reverse complement strand
TCAGTAGCTACATCAATCATCCTGTTGAAAAAATTGCGGATCGCCAAGAAGCCATTAAGGCAGCTATGGCTATCACAAATCACGAATTAGATGCTGTCATTATTGCAGGTAAGGGAGCTGATTGCTACCAAATCGTTCAAGGCAAGAAAGAAGTCTATCCAGGAGATGCAGCCGTCGCAGAAAATTATTTATAAGATAGAAAAATCAAGGGAAATGAAACCCCTTGATTTTTTCTATCTTTATTTAAAAGCGTTTTTCAAGCCTTCAACGGCACCTTCTACAGCACCCTTAGCATCTTCAACTACTTCTTTTGCCTTAGCAACTGTCTTTTCTACAGCGCCTTCTGCTTCAGTCTTGCTATCCCCAGTAACCTTACCAAATCCTTCTTTGATAGCGCCTGTTGCTTGTTCCAATTTGTTTTCAAGTGACATATGATTGTCTCCTTTAGTTTTATTCCGATATGTGTTACCGGTTACATATAGTTTATACTGAATACTAAGGAAAGTCAAACAATGTGCTCAGAAACAAGAAATCACGCCAAGTAGAAAGTTAATCTTTCCTTATCAAAATCGACAGCCAACTCATACTTTCCATCTTCATTTTGGACAATATAACCTAGGATAACTAAACTGTCCACAAAGATGTCACGGCGTTTCTGCATCAGTTGGTCTTTTTTGAGAAATTTCAACAAAAAAGTCGTCATATATTTGAGAGCGTACTCAGGATTAACATCTCCCAAAATGTCGTAAAGTTCCTGCTGTTTTTCTGTCAAAGGATACTGATGTTTGACCTTGTAGAAATAATTAGACAAGGTCATTTTTGTTCTCGCAAAGTCCGTCTGTTCAATTAAAATAGCTGCATTGGTTTGATTTCGTAATTCCGTCTCAAAAATCTGCTCTAACAAGGCTTGATAGGCCGGACTATCTTCGCTGACAAAAATCTCTTGATCCAGTTCGAGACTATCGAGTGATTCAAGCATGGGAAGATTAAGGTAATAACGCTTATTTTCCCGACGAATCAAACCAGCCTTTATATACTCTTCCATGAGTTTATCAACTGCCACATCTGGAAATTGAGCCTTAATTTCTCTCAAAATAACATCATCATGCTGGTCCAGATAGCGGATCAATTCTCCAAAAAATGGCTGTCTCGTCAAACGAGATGGATTAAAAATCTGAATCATGAAGATTCCTTTCTTTACATTCTAACAGAGGCGATGCTGCCAACTGACTGGGATTGGTCCCAGCTTGGTTCAGAGGAACGGGCAAACCTAGTTCTCTATAATACTCTCTCCAAAAATCACTAATCTCCTGCTCCCCATCTCCAAATTTCATAGGTATGGTCTCAAAAATCGGTAGGATTTCTGCCATGTACTGGGAACAGTAAAAACCAACTCCATCTGGATAGAAAGAAGCATTGTAGGGTTTTCCTAGATGTTTGCAAGCTCTTTCCTTCATCGACTGGATATCCATTTCTGGGGAAACATAGAGGTCGTACAAGTGATTGGGCTCAAAGAAGTCTGCCGGTTCTTGACAAACAACACCAAATTCTCCACTAGCATGATAAATCATCCCATCCAAATAAATCGCAACATGGCTATAGTTACCTGTTGAAATCTGGATAGCCTGTCCCATATCTGACTCATCTCTCACAAAAATCAAATCGCCATTTTCTAACATACTTCACTCCTAGAAAAAAAGGAGTCGAAACTCCTTTCGATATAAGGCAAACTAGCCTTTCCTAATTTGAATTGACACTCAAAATCTTAAGCATTAAAGCTTTCAGTCAATTGAGGTACCACTTGTTTCTTACGTGAAACAGCACCAGCAAGGAAGGCATGGTTGTTTTCAAGTTTGAAGTTGAAAGCTGCTTCGACCTTGTCCATGTTAGCACCAAGTGCTAGGATTTCTGAGTTTGAGTTGACGATATCTGTAATCATCAAGACAAAGTCAGAGTAGCCGTTTGCTGTGTTGGCAGCTTGCATTGCCGCTTCAATTTCTGCTTGGCGTTCCAAAACTTCAGCGATATCAACTGTGTTTACTTGAGCAACACGGACATTATTTCCGTTCAATTCAAAAGTCTTAGCATCGATGTCAATCAATTCTTCAGCAGATTTGCTAGCCAAGTTTGTACCAGCTTTCAACATAGCCAAACCATACTCTTCCAAGTTGACACCAGCCAATTCAGCCAATTCTGGAGCAATGACTTTATCTGTTGGGTGTGTTGTTGGTGATTTCAAAAGAAGAGTATCTGAAATCAAACCTGAAAGCATCAAACCAGCAATCTCTTTAGGTACAGCTACACCATGTTCTTTGAACATACGGTAAACGATTGAAGACGCTGATCCAACTGGCTCCAAACGCATGTAGAGTGGGCTTGCAGTTTCAAAGTTAGCCACACGGTGGTGGTCTACAACACCATAAACTTCTACTTCAGCGATATCTGATACAGATTGTTGGAATTCATTGTGGTCAGTCAGGATAACTTGCTCTGCTCCTTCCGCTTTAGCAGAAGTGATAACACGCGGTGCTTCCACACCAAAATAGTTCAAGACAAAGGCTGTTTCTTCATTTGGAGTTCCAAGGGCAACAGCTTCCGTATCCAAACCGTAAGCTTCTTTTGCAAGGTAGGCAAAGGCTACAGATGACCCGATGGCATCTGAATCTGGATTTTGGTGACCAAATACTAGAATCTTAGACATGATAATACCTCATTTTGTTTATTCTCTTTATTGTAGCATTTTTTTCGCTTTTTGACAAAAGTAAGAGGAGTCAAAGGACTCCTCACGATTCTTCAAAATAACTGATACTCTTCGAAAATCTCTTCAAACCACGTCAGCTTCGCCTTGCCGTAGGTATGGGTACTGACTTCGTCAGTTCTATCCACAACCTCAAAACAGTGTTTTGAGCTGACTTCGTCAGTCTTATCTACAACCTCAAAGCAGTGCTTTGAGCAACCTACGGCTAGCTTCCTAGTTTGCTCTT
>CAUUIG010000146.1:0-3038 GCA_963545095.1 uncultured Streptococcus sp. | reverse complement strand
GAAATAGTGTCTGGTTGGCTTCCATGGGGACTATCGGACAGACAGTTTTAGGAATGTATCAGATTTCTGAACTCGTCACATCTATTCTCGTCAATCCCTTTGGTGGAGTTATTTCAGACCGTTTTTCTCGTCGTAAGATTTTAATGACGACGGACCTTGTTTGTGGGATTCTTTGTCTGGCTATTTCTTTTATAAGGAATGACAGTTGGATGATTGGGGCTTTGATTGTTGCCAATATTGTGCAGGCTATTGCTTTTGCCTTTTCTAGACCTGCAAATAAGGCCATTATCACAGAATTGGTAGAGAAGGATGAACTGGTCCTCTACAATTCTCGTTTGGAATTGGTGATGCAAGTTGTTAGTGTGAGTTCCCCTGTGCTTTCTTTTCTGGTTTTACAATTCGCAAGTCTTCGCATTACCTTGGTATTAGATGCCCTTAGTTTTTTCCTCGCTTTTGGCTTAGTAGCCTTGCTTCCAAAGAAAGAAGAGAAGACTATGGGTGAGAAGAAACTCACATTCAGAGTTATTTTTTCTGATATCAAGGAGGGAGTTCACTATATTGTGAAGCAAAAGGAAATCTTCTTTTTGTTAGTCATGGCTTCAAGTGTCAATTTTTTCTTCGCAGCCTTTAATTATCTCCTTCCCTTTTCAAATCAGCTCTATGGAGTACAAGGTGCCTATGCTACTATTTTAACTATGGGTGCTATCGGTTCTATTGTTGGGGCGCTGTTAGCTAGTAAGATAAAAGCCAGTATGGAAATACTTTTGTTTTTATTGGCTCTGACTGGACTTGGGGTGATGATAATGGGATTTACCCTCCCCTCCTATTTTGCTTTTTCAGGAAATTTCATTTGTGAACTATTTATGACGATGTTCAATATTCACTTTTTTACTCAGGTACAAACCAAGGTTGAAGGGGAATATCTGGGAAGAGTTCTCAGTTCGATTTATACCTTAGCTATACTATTTATGCCTATAGCAACAGGTTTAATGACCTGGCTTCCAAGTGTTCATCTTTATTCTTTCTTGATTATTGGACTTGGAGTTGTTGCCTTATCCTTCTTGGCTCTAGGCTATGTTCGAACTCGTTTTGAAAAAGAGACATAAGTTTGCTTGGACTTCAAAAATAATTCCAATCTAAGTGTTTTTTCCGCCCTTCTCGTTTGTGAGGAGGGCTTAGTTTATGGTAAAATGGTTTTATGAATAAAAGAATGAATGAGTTAGTTGCCTTGCTCAATCGCTATGCGACTGAGTACTATACCAGCGACAATCCGTCGGTTTCAGACAGTGAGTATGACTGCCTTTACCGTGAGTTGGTCGAGTTGGAGTCTGCCTATCCAGATCAAGTGTTAGCAGACAGTCCGACCCATCGTGTTGGTGGCAAAGTTTTAGATGGTTTTGAAAAATACAGTCATCAGTATCCTCTTTATAGTTTGCAGGATGCTTTTTCACGTGAGGAGCTTGATGCTTTTGATGCGCGTGTTCGTAAGGAAGTGGCCCATCCAACCTATATTTGTGAGCTGAAAATCGATGGCTTATCTATCTCGCTGACGTATGAAAAGGGGATTTTAGTTGTTGGAGCAACACGTGGAGATGGTTCTATTGGGGAGAATATTACAGAAAACCTCAAGCGTGTTAAGGACATTCCTTTGACCTTGCCAGAAGAACTAGATATCACAGTTCGTGGGGAATGTTATATGCCACGTGCTTCTTTTGACCAGGTTAACCAAGCTCGCCAAGAAAATGGAGAGCCTGAATTTGCCAATCCTCGTAATGCGGCAGCAGGAACCCTGCGACAGCTGGATACAGCAGTAGTTGCCAAGCGTAATCTTGCTACTTTCCTCTATCAAGAAGCCAGCCCTTCAACTCGTGACAGCCAAGAAAAGGTTTTGAAGCATCTTGAACAACTAGGTTTTGTGGTCAATCCTAAGCGAATTCTGGCTGAAAACATAGATGAAATCTGGGATTTTATCCAAGAAGTAGGAGAGGAACGGGAAAAACTGCCTTATGATATTGATGGGGTGGTGATCAAGGTAAACGACCTAGCAAGTCAAGAAGAACTCGGCTTTACCGTTAAGGCTCCAAAGTGGGCAGTGGCCTACAAGTTCCCAGCTGAAGAAAAAGAAGCTCAACTCTTATCAGTTGATTGGACAGTTGGCCGTACGGGTGTTGTAACCCCAACTGCGAATCTAACACCAGTACAATTAGCTGGTACAACTGTTAGCCGTGCGACCCTGCACAATGTGGATTATATTGCTGAAAAAGATATCCGCAAAGACGACACGGTTATCGTCTATAAGGCCGGGGACATCATCCCTGCTGTTTTACGAGTAGTAGAGTCCAAACGGATTTCTGAAGAGAAACTAGATATCCCTAAAAACTGCCCAAGTTGTGATTCTGACTTGTTGCACTTTGAAGATGAAGTAGCTCTCCGTTGTATCAATCCGCGTTGCCCTGCTCAAATCATGGAAGGTTTGATCCACTTTGCCTCTCGAGATGCCATGAATATTACAGGACTTGGTCCATCTATTGTTGAGAAGCTTTTTGCCACAAATTTAGTAAAGGATGTTGCGGATATTTACCGTTTGCAAGAAGAGGATTTTCTCCTTTTAGAAGGGGTCAAGGAAAAGTCCGCTGGTAAACTTTATCAGGCCATCCAAGCATCTAAGGAAAATTCTGCCGAGAAGCTCTTGTTTGGTTTGGGAATTCGCCATGTCGGCAGTAAGGCCAGTCAGCTCTTACTTCAACATTTTCACTCGATTGAAAATCTGGCTCAGGCAGATCCAGAGGAAGTGGCTAGTATTGAAAGTCTGGGTGGTGTGATTGCCAAGAGTCTTCAGACTTATTTTGCGACAGAAGGCTCTGAAATTCTCCTCAGAGAGTTGAAAGAAGCTGGGGTCAATCTGGATTATAAAGGTCAGACAGTAGTTGCGAATGCGGCCTTGTCAGGCTTGACCGTTGTATTGACTGGAAAATTGGAACGACTCAAGCGCTCAGAAGCTAAAAGTAAACTCGAAAGTCTAGGTGCTAAGGTAACAG
>CAUUIG010000145.1:0-3043 GCA_963545095.1 uncultured Streptococcus sp. | reverse complement strand
GAAATAAAGTATACTATATAAAGTAAACTATGATAACATGGAGGTATTGTGTATGGTTGACAAACAAGTCATTGAAGAAATCAAAAACAATGCCAACATTGTGGAAGTCATAGGAGATGTGATTTCTTTACAAAAGGCAGGACGGAACTATCTAGGGCTCTGTCCTTTTCATGGTGAAAAAACACCTTCTTTCAACGTTGTAGAGGACAAGCAGTTTTACCACTGTTTTGGTTGTGGTCGCTCAGGTGATGTCTTTAAGTTCATAGAGGAGTACCAAGGGGTTCCCTTTATGGAGGCTGTCCAAATCTTAGGTCAGCGTGTTGGAATTGAGGTTGAAAAACCGCTTTATAGTGAGCAGAAGCCAGCCTCGCCTCACCAAGCTCTTTATGATATGCACGAAGATGCTGCCAAATTTTATCATGCTATTCTCATGACAACGACCATGGGGGAAGAGGCCAGAAACTACCTTTATCAGCGTGGTTTGACAGATGAAGTGCTCAAGCATTTTCGGATTGGTTTAGCACCTCCAGAACGAAACTATCTCTATCAACGTTTGTCTGGTCAGTATCGTGATGAGGATTTCCTAGATTCAGGACTGTTTTATCTCTCGGATGCAAATCAATTTGTAGACACCTTTCACAATCGCATTATGTTTCCCCTGACAAATGATCAGGGAAAGGTCATTGCCTTCTCAGGTCGTATCTGGCAGAAAACGGATTCACAAACTTCTAAGTATAAAAATAGCCGATCGACTGCAATTTTTAACAAAAGTTACGAATTATATCATATGGATAGGGCAAAAAAATCTTCTGGTAAAACCAGTGAGATTTACCTCATGGAAGGATTCATGGATGTTATTGCAGCCTATCGGGCTGGAATAGAAAATGCTGTGGCGTCCATGGGAACGGCCTTGAGTCGTGAGCATGTTGAGCATCTGAAAAGGTTAACCAAGAAGTTGGTTCTTGTTTACGATGGCGATAAGGCTGGGCAAGCTGCGACATTGAAAGCGCTGGACGAAATTGGTGATATGCCTGTGCAAATCGTCAGCATGCCTGATAACTTGGATCCAGATGAGTATCTACAAAAAAATGGACCAGAAGACTTGGCCTATCTATTAACGAAAACTCGTATTAGTCCTATTGAGTTTTACATTCACCAGTATAAGCCTGAAAATAGTGAAAATTTGCAGGCTCAGATTGAGTTTATTGAAAAAATAGCTCCCTTGATTGTTCAAGAAAAGTCTATCACTGCTCAAAACAGCTATATTCATATTTTAGCTGACAGTCTGGCATCTTTTGATTATGCTCAGATTGAGCAGATTGTTAATGAGAGTCGTCAGGCGCAAAGGCAGAATCGCATGGAAGGGATTTCCAGACCTACGCAAATCACTATGCCTGTTACCAAGCAGTTATCGGCTATTATGAGGGCAGAAGCCCATCTACTTTATCGAATGGTGGAATCCCCTATTGTTTTGAACGATTACCGTTTGCGAGAAGACTTTGCATTTGATACACCTGAATTTCAGGTCTTATATGACTTGCTTGGTCAGTATGGCAATCTTCCTCCAGAAGTTCTAGCAGAACAGACAGAGGAAGTTGAAAGAGCTTGGTACCAAGTCTTAGCTCAGGATTTGCCTGCTGAGATGTCACCGCAGGAACTTAGTGAAGTAGAAATGACTCGAAACAAGGCTCTCTTGAATCAGGACAATATGAGAATCAAAAAGAAGGTGCAGGAAGCTAGCCATGTAGGAGATACAGACACAGCCTTAGAAGAATTGGAACGTTTAATTTCCCAAAAGAGAAGAATGGAGTAATAATGGCAACAAAACAAAAAGAAGTAACAACATTTGACGTACAAGTAGCAGAATTTATCCGTAATCATAAGCAAAAAGGGACAGCAACAGACGATGAAATCAATGCTAGTCTAGTTGTTCCTTTTACCTTGGATGCTGATGGGATTGAAGACCTTTTGCAACGAATTCAGGATGCAGGGATTTCTATCACAGATAACGAAGGAAATCCAAGTGCGCGTGTTCTTAGTGCAGAAGAAGAGCCAGAACTCAGCGACGAGGACTTGATTGGTTCAACTTCGGCTAAGGTTAACGACCCTGTCCGTATGTACTTGAAAGAAATTGGTGTCGTTCCTCTCTTGACCAATGAAGAGGAAAAAGAATTGGCACTGGCTGTTGAAGCTGGCGATATCGAAGCCAAACAACGTCTTGCGGAAGCCAACCTTCGTTTGGTTGTTTCTATTGCCAAACGCTATGTCGGCCGTGGTATGCAGTTCCTTGACTTGATTCAAGAAGGGAACATGGGCTTGATGAAGGCGGTTGACAAGTTTGACTATTCTAAAGGATTTAAGTTTTCAACTTACGCAACTTGGTGGATTCGTCAGGCCATCACTCGTGCTATTGCGGACCAAGCTCGTACCATCCGTATCCCAGTTCACATGGTTGAAACCATCAATAAATTGGTTCGTGAACAGCGTAATCTCCTTCAAGAATTGGGACAAGATCCAACACCAGAACAAATCGCTGAACGTATGGATATGACCCCTGACAAGGTTCGTGAAATCTTGAAGATTGCCCAAGAACCAGTATCTCTTGAAACACCAATCGGTGAAGAAGATGATAGTCATCTTGGAGACTTTATTGAAGATGAAGTGATTGAAAATCCAGTGGACTATACAACTCGTATCGTCTTGCGTGAGCAGTTGGATGAGGTCTTGGATACTCTTACAGATCGTGAAGAAAATGTTCTGCGTTTGCGTTTCGGATTAGATGATGGAAAAATGCGTACTCTTGAAGATGTGGGTAAAGTCTTTAACGTAACTCGCGAGCGTATCCGTCAGATTGAAGCCAAGGCTTTGAGAAAACTACGCCAACCAAGTCGCAGCAAACCGCTTCGTGATTTTATTGAAGACTAGGAGTGAGGATAAATATGGCTTATACAGAAGAGCAAATTGAAAACATCAAAACACGAATTTTATCAGCCTTGGAAGAAGTCATCGACCCTGAGTTGGGAATCGATATTGTCAATCTTGG
>CAUUIG010000144.1:0-3049 GCA_963545095.1 uncultured Streptococcus sp. | reverse complement strand
AAACTATTTCAATCCCAATTCTTCATAAGCTTTTCGATAACCGATTTGCTTAACAGTTCCATTTTCTACTAAAATTGGCCGTTTTAACAACATACCATCGCTTGCTAGCAACTCAGCTGCTTCTTGCTTTGACAGGCTTCCTACCTTATCTTTCAGCCCTAATTCACGGTATTTAATCCCACTAGTGTTGAAAAATTGCTTCAACTCGAAACCTGAGGTTTCTAACCAGTTTAAAATGACTTCTTGGCTAGGTGTTTCTTCGACGATATGGACGGCTTTGTAGCCCACACCGAGTTGGTTTAATTCTTGTTTTGCTTTTTTACAAGTTGAACATTTTGGGTATTCGATAAATTCTAACATGTGTTTCACTTTCTATTTTATATCTTTAAAATCTGCGCCTTCATGCTCCAAGAGCCAAGCTTTCTTTTCCACTCCTGCAGCATAACCTGTCAAACGCTTGCCTGCTCCTAGCACACGGTGACAAGGTACTAGGATAGACCAAGGATTGCGTCCCACTGCTCCACCAATTGCTTGAGCAGAAGCCACTTGCAGGTCTTGAGCAATTTGTCCATAGGTCACTGTCTGAGCATAAGGAATTCCCTGTAAATAGGACCAAACTCGCTTTTCAAAATCCGTTCCGATTGGAGCCAAGGGCAAGTTGGATAAATCCTGAGACTTGCCTTTAAAGTAATCATCTAAGCAAGCAATAACTGGGTCTAAAATAGGATGACTAACAACTTCTTCTATTGTTTCATCTCCTATCCCCCTCTCAAAATGCTTCTGCTTCTGAACCCAAATGCCATACAAATAATGGTCATCAGCTACGAGAGAAAGGGAGCCAATTGGTGAAGAGTAGATCATTTTTGCGTACTTCTTTTGCATTATTTCTTCAATTTTTGATAGGCCAAGCGTTCGCCATCAACTGGAACCTTACCAACCTGTTTAAAACCGAGTTTTTCAAAAATATGCTGCATGGCCTTGTTTTCAGCATGCGTATCTGAACGAAAATCAAGATAATCAAAGCCTTCAATCAAGCCCTCTAAGAAGGTTTGAGCAACTCCTTGTCCCTGCACATCTGCTGCCACAGCAATACGGTGAAAAACCAGATATTCTGACTCTCCAGCTTGCCAGTTTCCTTCATAAATGGCTTCATAGGTTGCCTCTGGACTCTTAGTCACAGCTGCATAAGCTAGTAGTTCTCCCTCTTCCAAGGCTACGTAGGCTTGACCTGAGATAATATCCTCAATAATAATATCAGCATTTGGATAGCCATTTTGCCACTGGTCACTACCAGCATCTGCTAAACATTTTTTAGCATCCTCCATCACTTGCATGATGGCATCTACTTCATTTGGAAAAGCTAAACGAATCTCCATCTTTTCTCCTCATTTCTGACTAGTTTCTCCCATCATAGCATAATTTAAGCCTTTTTACAAGCAGTTAAAACTTGACTTTCTGTTTTTATTATTTTATAATCTAGTTATTAAAACTAGATAAAAAGGAGTTGGAAATGAAAACTGCCTTTTCCTACCCAAAATGGGCAGAAATTCCAAACATTGACCTCTATCTGGACCAGGTTTTGCTCTATGTCAATCAGGTCTGCTCCCCTATCTCTCCTGATAAAGACAAGGGCCTAACAGCATCCATGGTCAATAACTATGTCAAACATGGTTACCTGACAAAGCCAGACAAGAAAAAATACCAACGCCAACAGATTGCCCGTTTGATTGCTATTACAAGCCTCAAGTCTGTCTTTTCTATTCAAGAAATAGCACAGACACTTAATACTCTACAAACTCAAGCAAGTTCAGACCAACTCTACGATGCTTTTGTGGACTACATGAACCAAGGAATTGACCCAGCAAACCCTATCATCCAAACTAGCTGCCAAACCGTTAAACTCTATCATCAAACTCTAGCCTTAATCCATCATACTCAAGAGGAGGAAATCTAATGAATACAAGCCTAAAGCTCAGCAAACAACTTAGTTTCGGAGAGGAGATTGCTAATAGTGTAACCCATGCCGTAGGTGCAGTCATCATGCTCATCTTACTGCCTATTTCATCCACCTATAGTTATGAGACATACGGATTTTTATCCTCTATCGGCGTTTCCATTTTTGTTATTAGTCTCTTTCTCATGTTCCTCTCATCCACCATTTACCACTCTATGGCCTATGGTTCTACCCACAAATATGTTTTGAGAATCATTGACCATTCTATGATTTATGTTGCCATTGCCGGCTCTTATACACCTGTCGTCTTGACCTTAATGAATAACTGGTTTGGCTATCTGATTATTGCCACCCAATGGGGAACGACCATCTTTGGTATTCTCTATAAAATCTTTGCTAAAAAAGTCAATGAGAAATTTAGCCTTGCTCTTTACCTGATTATGGGCTGGTTGGTTCTGGCTATCATTCCTGCCATTATCAGTCAAACGACACCCATTTTCTGGAGTCTCATGGTAACTGGCGGACTCTGTTATACAGTTGGGGCTGGATTTTACGCCAAGAAAAAACCTTATTTCCACATGATTTGGCATCTCTTTATTCTAGCCGCATCTGCCCTCCAATACATCGCCATTGTTTATTACATGTAAAACTCTAAGCAGGCAGAGCCTGCTTAGAGTTTTACAATCGAATTTCCCAAAGAGGAAGCAATATGAAAGCAGTCATTGCTTGTGCTCATAAGATTCTCAGAATCATTTACAAACTATAGTAGATTGAAATAAGATATAAACAAATCAATCAGGAAAGTCAAATTAATTTCTAGAAATGTTTTAACAGTCACGGCGTACTATTCTAACTTCAATAAACTATACTCTCCACCAAGCAGACTTATCAAAAAGAAAAGGCGCTAAGACTGAGGAAACAGTTCTAACGCCCAAATTAAAAAAATTCAATTACAGTATAGTACAGGAAATGATTTTTTGCGCTTTTTTACTGTCTTTTTTCAAATAAAAAAGTATTGCTATGGTTTCAATGTCAATAAGTGTATTCTTTTGAATCAGTAACTATTCCAATTTATCTATCTTGAAATAAATAAAA
>CAUUIG010000143.1:0-3051 GCA_963545095.1 uncultured Streptococcus sp. | reverse complement strand
TGACTACAACTGAGTTCATCTTCTAAGCAAGAGCTTCTGAAATATCTACTGAATTTGCCTCATGCCATAGCTTTTCTAGGTTATAGTAGGCACGCATTTCTTCTGAAAAGACATGCACAACGACAGCGCCGAGGTCCAGCAAAACCCAGCCTCCAGCTGCATCACCTTCAACATGGCTACCTTTAAAGCCTGCTTGAGCTACTTTTTCACGGATATTATCAGCGATAGCGTCCAACTGACGGCTATTCATAGAGCTAGTGATCACAAAGTAGTCTGTCACACTGGTCAATTCTTGTACGTCAAGTGCGAGGATATCCTCCGCACGTTTCTCATCAGCCGCTTTCACGACTAGTTCTAGTAATTCTTTTTCGTTCATTTAGTCCTCTTTCAAATAGTGCACATAGGCGTTATAGGTTTCAAGGGTTTGGGGATAGATAGGGAATCCCTGATGAGCTAGATGCTCCACGGTACGAGCTGTTTCGTAGGCCACTGCCTTATCAAGCGATAGACTTGCAATCTCACGTGCCACATCCACTCCTGGAAAGACACGATTGTGCTCGATATAGTCTGCGACATAGATTATCTTATCAAGATAGGTCATCTGACCAGCCCCAACTGTATGGATTTCAATAGCTCGCAAGATTTCTGAATCATGCAAATCCAAATCTTCCTGAATCTTGTAGATGCCAACCATGCCATGCCAGACATTATTGCCCCAGTTTTTGAGGTCAGGGTCTAGCTGATAACGGTCAATCAAATCCAGAAATTCCTGATCTGACATCTTTTTAGCATAGTCATGAAGAAGGCCTGCTAGACCAGCTTTCTCAGTATCCACACCGAATCGCTGGGCCAGTTCTATGGCTGCACTCTCCACACCCAAGCAATGGGTTAAACGTTTTTCAGACAGAAGCTCTGCCATTCTTTCCAATAAAGCCTCACGGGAGCAGTTGATATAGTCTTGATAGGCCATCAGTAAAGCTCCTCCTTCTCGATGTAGTCTAGCACTGGCTGAGGTAGGAGAAAGTTAGGTTTTCGACCTTGGGCAAGGAAGTCACGCACCATGCTGGAGGAGATATCCATGAGGGGCACATCCACCCAGATAACAGGATAGGAAGTCCCTGCCTTATAGCGTGGGCGCTGAACCCCTACAAACTGAACCATGTCAACCAGTTCATCAATTCGGTACCACTTAGGCAGATAGTCCACCATGTCAGCACCGATGATAAAGTAATAATCCGTGTCTGGATTCTTCTCAGTTAGAAGCTTCATGGTGTCGTAGGTGTAAGAAATGCCCTTGCGCTTCAACTCAATGGTTTCAATGGCTAGTCCTTCAATCCCCTCAATCGCCAATTCAAGCATCTTGAGACGATGGTGTTCAGAGATGGTTTCCTTTTTATCTACATGAGGAGGTTGGTATTCAGGCATGAGCAAAACCTGGTCCAATCCCAACTGTTGCCGTACTTGGTCCGCAACAATGAGATGGGCATTATGAACAGGGTTAAAATTCCCCCCTAAAATCCCGACTTGTTTGCGTTTTTTCTCCTTGATTTCTGGCTCCAACTCTACCTTGGTAAAGGGAGTCAATAGTTCGATTGCCATAGGCTAGTCTCCTTTATTTCTCTGTAAAAACAGTTGTTTGGAGTAGTTTTTTTAGATTTCTTTGACTTTTTTAGAAATCTTGCGATTCTCTTTCTTGCTAGATTGTTTATACAAAATCAAGATTCGTCCGATTTTTTGGACTGTGTCCACACCGATTTCTTCTTCCAAAATTTCAGCTACTTCGTGGATATTTTCATCTGTGTTTTGCAAAAGAGTAACCTTGATCAATTCACGAGCGTCAAGAGCTTGACGGACGCTGGTTTTGATTTGATCATTAAGGCCATTTTTCCCAATTTGGATGATGGGTTTGAGGGTATGTGCCTGGCTGTTGAGGAAGGCACGTTGTTTTGATGTTAATGACATAATTTCTTTAAAAGAGTTTCTTTTTATACTTTTCTGAAGTGGTGACGGACGTCAGCAAAGTCCTTCGGACTTTCATGACTAAAATTTGAGCCTAAGGTCTCAAATTTTCCGCAGTTGGTACAATCACTTGTACCAACTAACACCACGGCGAAAAGTATCTTCTAGGGGCTCGCAGTGCTCGCCTTTATAAAGACAACCCTTTCCTTTCTGTGTTTAAATAATTGCTTTTCGTGTGACGACGGCGACGCCTTCTGGTGCCCAGACGGCGACTTTGGCGGTGCCTGTTACGCGGATCCAACCTAGTCCTGAGATGACTAGGTCAGTTTTGTCCTTGATGTTAAATACATGTTGGACTAGTTTTGGAAAATCTTCTTTTTCCTTGCTATTTGGTGGTGTCAGGAGGGTTCCTAGGTGCTTATCGTAAAAGACACTTGCTCCTTCGAGCTTGGTTCTGTGGAGTTTTAGTTCATTGTCAAAGAAAGCTGTGAAACCTTGCTTTTCTCCTGATATGAAGTCAAATCGTCCCAAGCCTCCTAAAAACAGGGTTTGCCCAGGATTAAGCTGATAGGTTTTGGGCTTGATTTCCTTTTTAGGACTAACATATTTGAGGTTTTTAGCCGTCAAGTAGTGGGCCATCTGGTGACGGTGGATGATCCCTGGCGTATCGTAGATATAAGATCCATCATCAAGCGGAATCTCAATCTTGTCCAAGGTTGTCCCTGGGAAGCGTGAAGTCGTAATGACATTCTGGTCACCCGTGATTTCTTGGATAATGGCATTGATAAGGGTTGATTTTCCAACGTTGGTTACACCAACCACATAGACATCACGGCCCTTACGGTAGTGTTCAATCTTGTCAATGACTTCCTTAATAGCATGCTTATTTTGTGCCGAAGTTAGGACGACATCGACTGGACGAAGCCCTTCTTCGTGGGCACGTTCCATGAGCCACTGGCTAATCTTGCTCGGCTTAACTGACTTAGGGAGGATATCTTTTTTATTTCCTACCAAGAGGACATCATTGCCCGAGACAAAACGTGGCAAGCCTGGGATAACAGAGCCATTAAAATCAAAGATATCAATGACATT
>CAUUIG010000142.1:0-3080 GCA_963545095.1 uncultured Streptococcus sp. | reverse complement strand
CGAAAAAAAGAACCTTGCAAAGCAAGATTCTTTTAGTGTCTGACTTAAATAATTGTTCTTCTGGGAACTAAATCGAATTAAGCTTCGATTTCTGTAACCATACCTGAACCAACAGTACGTCCACCCTCACGGATAGAGAATGTAGTACCTTGTTCTACGGCGATTGGGTGGATCAACTCAACGTCGATTGTCACGTTATCACCAGGCATTACCATTTCAGTACCTGCTGGAAGTTCGATTGAACCTGTAACGTCAGTAGTACGGAAGTAGAATTGTGGACGGTAGTTGTTGAAGAATGGAGTGTGACGTCCACCTTCTTCTTTAGTAAGGATGTAAACTTCACCTTTGAATTTAGTGTGTGGGTTGATTGAACCTGGTTTAGCGATAACTTGTCCACGTTCGATTTCATCACGTTGAACACCACGAAGAAGGACACCTACGTTATCTCCGGCAAGACCTTCGTCAAGTTGTTTACGGAACATTTCAACACCAGTAACAACTGCTTTTTGAGTTTCTTCTTTGATACCAACGATTTCGATTTCGTCGTTGACTTTAACGATACCACGGTCGATACGTCCTGAAGCAACTGTACCACGTCCAGTGATTGAGAATACGTCTTCGACTGGAAGAAGCAATGGTTTGTCAGTGTCACGTTCTGGTTCTGGAATGTACTCATCAACAGTGTTCATCAATTCCATGACGATGTCTTCGTATTTAGAGTCACCTTCAAGAGCTTTAAGAGCTGAACCTTGGATAACTGGAAGATCGTCACCTGGGAAGTCGTATTCTGACAATAGGTCACGGATTTCCATTTCAACCAATTCAAGCAATTCTTCGTCGTCAACCAAGTCAACTTTGTTCATGAAGACGATAAGGTGTTTAACACCAACCTGACGTGAAAGAAGGATGTGCTCACGAGTTTGTGGCATTGGTCCGTCAGTTGAAGCTACTACAAGGATAGCTCCGTCCATTTGAGCAGCACCAGTGATCATGTTTTTAACGTAGTCCGCGTGTCCTGGAGCGTCGATGTGAGCGTAGTGACGTTTTTCAGTTTCGTACTCAACGTGTGCAGTGTTGATAGTGATACCGCGTTCGCGTTCTTCTGGAGCAGCATCGATAGACGCATAGTCTTTAGGTTGGTTAACTGATGAAGGCAAGCGACGTGCCAAAACAGTTGTGATAGCTGCAGTTAGGGTAGTTTTACCGTGGTCAACGTGTCCGATAGTACCAATGTTAACGTGTGGTTTACTACGATCGTATTTTTCTTTTGCCATTTGAGTAAAAGCCTCCAATAAAATATATTTTATAGATAGACAGTAGGCAATACAGTCTAACTTTCCTTACTATTTTATCAAATTTCAGCTAAATTGCAAGTGTTTTACAAAGTTTTTGTGAATTATTCTTAATCGGCTAATCTAAACGGTATTTCTACACCTATCACTTCTTTAATGAAAAAGAAAAATCAGGAATTTCCTGACTTTTACTTAGCTAATTCTCTTTCTCGTTCTTTCATTATTTTATGATTTTCATACAAACGTGATAAAAACTTAGAAATTTCTTTTAAGATAGAATAGGTTGGTACTGCGACAATCATACCAATGACACCATAGATATTACTTGATAACAAAAGTAATACTAAAATCGTAATTGGATGAACCTTCATCACGCCACCAACGATTCGAGGGTAAAGTATATTTCCATCCACTTGTTGAATGATTAGCATGTAAACAACTGCAATCAGCATTCTATGAGGATCGGTAAAGACATTAGCGATAATCATCGGAATCAGACCAATACTTGGTCCCACATACGGAATGAGATTGGCTAACCCTGAAAAGATGGCGAAGACCAAAGCGTATTTTAAACCAATCACGCTATATCCGATAAAGGCCAAACAACCAATAATAATCGCATCAATGGCGACTCCACTAATATATCGAGCAATTGTCGCATTCAAATTTTTTAAGAGACCTGCAATATGCAACTTATCTCTCTTTAAAACAGTACGTTCCAGCATCGGTAAAAATTTGTGACCATCTAACAAAAAATAAACCAAAAACACAGGTGTCATGATAATAATTAAAACAGTACTAAAGAGAGCTGATAGGATACTTCCAACACTATTCGTCACACTATTTAGTATATTTTGTAAAATATCTACATAAGAAAGATTTAATTGTTGAATATTCGCTTGAATATCCAAATTTTGAAAGGCTGGATAAGTAGATAAATCCACAATCAAATCTTGTAAACGACTATAGATAGTCTGGCTAGTCGCAATCAAGCTGGTCAACTGATTGACCAAAATCGGTAAGAGATAGACTACCCCAATGACAAGCCCCCAAATCAAAGCACACAAGGTTAATAGAATACCAATGATACGATTAATTTTGAAATACTTTTGTAAAAAATTTACAATAGGATTGGTCAAATAATATAAAAAACCACCTAGAAGAAAAGGAATCATGATGGTGTTTGCGACGCTTACAAAAGGTGTAATAATCGTTCCCATCTCTCTCCATAAATAGAAGATGATTGTTAATAGTAAAATCTCACTGGTCCAAAAAAATAATTTATTCTTACGAAACATGAGGTACCTCCATTCATCTATTTTACCATACTTTCAAAAAAGCTTCTTTCTTCTATCATGAAACTGGGAATATTTTTTTCTTTATGTTAGAATAAACTTACTATGAAAAAAATCATTTTAACTCTACTAAGCTTATCCCTTATTGGCTCAGCATCTACTGTTGCTGCTCAAGATTTTAATATTGCTGCAAAACATGCCATTGCTGTTGAAGCAAATACTGGTAAAATACTTTATGAAAAAGATGCAACTCAGCCAGTGGAAATCGCTTCAATCACAAAATTGATTACTGTTTACCTGGTCTATGAAGCCTTGGAAAACGGAAGTATTACACTATCCACTCCTGTAGATATTTCTGACTATCCTTACAAATTAACAACTAATTCTGAAGCCAGTAATGTTCCTATGGAGGCCCGTAATTATACTGTGGAAGAGTTGCTTGAAGCAACTCTGGTATCTAGTGCCAACAGCGCCGCTATTGCCCTAGCTGAGA
>CAUUIG010000141.1:0-3085 GCA_963545095.1 uncultured Streptococcus sp. | reverse complement strand
CTTGAATGACTTGTTTGCGATTTAAGTTGAGATTTAATCGTATCGAACAGCCCTCCTTGGGCTGTTTTTACTTCTGCGGAACATCAAATCTGTCTTTTCCTTCTTTTATGATATAATAGAAACATGAAATTAAAAACTACTTTGGGCCTTCTTGCTGGGCGTTCTTCCCACTTCGTTTTAAGCCGTCTTGGCCGTGGAAGTACGCTCCCAGGAAAACTTGCCCTTCAATTTGATAAAGATATTTTACAAAACCTAGCTAAGAACTACGAGATTGTCGTGGTCACTGGAACCAACGGAAAAACCTTGACAACTGCCCTCACTGTCGGCATTTTAAAAGAGGTTTATGGTCAAGTTTTGACCAACCCAAGCGGTGCCAACATGATTACAGGGATTGCAACAACCTTCTTAACAGCCAAATCTTCAAAAACTGGGAAAAACATTGCCGTTCTAGAAATCGATGAAGCCAGCCTATCTCGTATCTGTGACTATATCCAGCCAAGCCTTTTTGTCATCACGAATATCTTCCGTGACCAGATGGACCGCTATGGTGAGATTTACACAACTTACAAGATGATTTTGGATGCTATTCGTAAAGTTCCTACTGCCACTGTTCTTCTTAATGGAGACAGTCCACTTTTCTACAAGCCAGCTATTCCAAATCCTGTACAGTATTTTGGTTTTGACTTGGAGAAAGGCCCAGCCCAGCTGGCTCACTATAATACCGAAGGAATCCTCTGCCCTGACTGCCAAGGCATCCTCAAATACGAGCACAATACCTATGCAAACTTGGGTGCCTATATCTGTGAAGGCTGCGGATGTAAACGTCCTGATCTCAACTATCGCTTGACAGAACTAGTTGAGTTGACCAACAATCGCTCTCGCTTTGTCATAGACGGACAAGAATACGGTATTCAAATCGGTGGACTCTACAATATCTACAACGCCCTAGCTGCGGTTGCCATCGCCCGTTTCCTTGGTGCAGATTCACAACTAATCAAGCAAGGATTTGATAAGAGCCGTGCTGTCTTTGGACGCCAAGAAACCTTCCATATCGGTGACAAGGAATGTACCCTTGTCTTGATTAAAAATCCAGTCGGTGCAACCCAAGCTATCGAAATGATCAAACTAGCACCTTATCCATTTAGTCTATCTGTCCTCCTTAACGCTAACTATGCAGACGGAATTGATACCAGCTGGATCTGGGATGCTGATTTTGAACAAATCACTGACATGGACATTCCCGAAATCAACGCTGGCGGTGTTCGCCATTCTGAAATTGCACGTCGTCTCCGAGTAACAGGCTATCCAGCTGAAAAAATCACTGAAACAAGTAGTCTGGAGCAAGTTCTTAAGACCATTGAGAACCAAGACTGCAAGCATGCTTATATTCTGGCTACCTATACTGCTATGCTTGAATTCCGCGAACTGCTGGCTAGTCGTCAGATTGTTAGAAAGGAGATGAACTAATGGTTTATACTTCACTTTCCTCAAAAGCTGGCAATTACCCCTATCAGCTCAACATTGCCCACCTCTACGGAAACCTCATGAATACCTATGGGGACAATGGAAACATCCTCATGCTCAAGTATGTGGCTGAAAAGCTGGGAGCCCATGTGACGGTTGACATCGTTTCACTTCATGATGATTTTGATGAAAATCACTACGACATCGCCTTTTTCGGTGGCGGTCAAGACTTTGAACAAAGTATCATTGCAGACGACCTACCTGCTAAAAAAGAGAGCATTGACAACTACATCCAAAACGACGGTGTGGTTCTGGCTATCTGCGGTGGTTTCCAACTATTGGGTCAGTATTATGTTGAAGCTTCAGGCAAACGCATAGAAGGACTAGGGGTCATGGGCCACTATACGCTCAACCAAACTAATAACCGTTTTATCGGTGACATCAAGATTCACAATGAAGATTTCAATGAAACCTATTATGGATTTGAAAATCACCAGGGACGTACCTTCCTCTCGGATGACCAAAAACCACTGGGACAGGTGGTCTATGGAAATGGAAATAACGAAGAAAAGGTCGGCGAAGGAGTGCATTATAAAAATGTTTTCGGTTCCTACTTCCACGGACCTATCCTCTCTCGTAATGCCAAGCTAGCTTATCGCCTAGTCACGACTGCCCTCAAGAAAAAGTACGGTCAGGACATCCAACTCCCTGCCTATGAGGACATTCTCAGTCAAGAAATCGCTGAAGAATACAGCGACGTCAAAAGTAAGGCTGACTTTTCTTAAACAAATGGAATTTATATCAAAGAGCTCCGTTATCTTATCGGAGTTCTTTTTATCTTTTCTTTTACCCTTCTCCCTTGCATTTTCTCTCTTTTTTTGCCAAAATAGAGGGGTAGAAAGAAGGTAGCATATGTCTAAATTACAACAAATCGTAACATATCTTGAATCAGAAAAACTAGACGTCGCTGTCGTATCTGACCCCGTCACAATCAATTACCTCACTGGCTTTTACAGTGATCCCCATGAACGCCAGATGTTCCTTTTTGTCCTAGCAGATCAGGAACCTCTCCTCTTTGTCCCAGCCCTTGAAGTGGAGCGTGCAAGTAGCACTGTTTCCTTCCCAGTTGTGGGCTATGTGGATTCTGAAAATCCATGGAAAAAAATGAAAGATGCTCTTCCACAACTTGACTTCAAACGTGTAGCTGTTGAGTTTGACAATCTCATCTTGACAAAATACCATGGCTTGAAATCAGTCTTTGAAACTGCTGAGTTTGACAACCTCACTCCTCGTATCCAACGCATGCGCCTCATCAAATCAGCTGACGAAGTGCAAAAAATGATGGTTGCAGGTCTCTATGCGGACAAGGCTGTTAAGGTTGGTTTTGACAATATTTCTCTTGATAAGACTGAGACAGATATCATCGCCCAAATTGACTTTGCTATGAAACGTGAAGGCTATGAAATGAGCTTTGACACCATGGTCTTGACAGGTGATAATGCTGCAAATCCACACGGTATTCCAGCAGCTAATAAGATTGAAAATGATGCTCTTCTACTCTTTGATCTTGGTGTTCTAGTCAACGGCTATGCGTCAGATATGACTCGTACAGTCGCAGTCG
>CAUUIG010000140.1:0-3086 GCA_963545095.1 uncultured Streptococcus sp. | reverse complement strand
AAAATGGTTATGACTGACCCAATCGCAGACTTCCTAACTCGTATTCGTAACGCTAACCAAGCTAAACACGAAGTACTTGAAGTACCTGCATCAAACATCAAAAAAGGGATTGCTGAAATCCTTAAACGCGAAGGTTTTGTAAAAAACGTTGAAATCATCGAAGATGACAAACAAGGCATCATCCGTGTATTCCTTAAATACGGACCAAACGGTGAAAAAGTTATCACTAACTTGAAACGTGTTTCTAAACCAGGACTTCGTGTCTACAAAAAACGTGAAGATCTTCCAAAAGTTCTTAACGGACTTGGAATTGCTATCCTTTCAACTTCTGAAGGTTTGCTTACTGATAAAGAAGCACGCCAAAAGAATGTTGGTGGTGAGGTTATCGCTTACGTTTGGTAATATTTAGCTCCCAATTTCTTTGTGACTCTTCGTTATCGTCTCTTGCCTAACCCAAAGTTATGCCTGCGAGACGATGCCTAGATTCACTTTGAAATTGAAACCTAAATGTTCCTTCAAATCGAGAAATCGATTTAACCCCGTGAAAACTGGCCGATATGGCCTGACAATTTAACAGGAGAAAATAAACATGTCACGTATTGGTAATAAAGTTATCGTGTTGCCTGCTGGTGTTGAACTCACTAACAATGACAACGTTGTAACTGTAAAAGGACCTAAAGGAGAACTTACTCGTGAGTTCTCAAAAGATATTGAAATCCGTGTGGAAGGTACTGAAGTAACTCTTCACCGTCCAAACGATTCAAAAGAAATGAAAACTATCCACGGAACTACTCGTGCCCTTTTGAACAACATGGTTGTTGGTGTATCAGAAGGATTCAAGAAAGAACTTGAAATGCGCGGGGTTGGTTACCGTGCACAACTTCAAGGATCTAAACTTGTTTTGGCTGTTGGTAAATCTCATCCAGACGAAGTTGAAGCTCCAGAAGGAATTACTTTTGAACTTCCAAACCCAACAACAATCGTTGTTAGCGGAATTTCAAAAGAAGTAGTTGGTCAAACAGCTGCTTACGTACGTAGCCTTCGTTCACCAGAACCATATAAAGGTAAAGGTATCCGTTACGTTGGTGAATTCGTTCGCCGTAAAGAAGGTAAAACAGGTAAATAATGTTGAGTGGTTGATTCTCAACCACCAACCTATTTTCCAACTTTGTGCATAGCACACGATTTAAAACTAAAGAGGTGAAAACTGTGATTTCAAAACCAGATAAAAACAAACTCCGCCAAAAACGCCACCGTCGCGTTCGCGGAAAACTCTCTGGAACTGCTGATCGCCCACGTTTGAACGTATTCCGTTCTAATACAGGCATCTACGCTCAAGTGATTGATGACGTAGCGGGTGTAACGCTCGCAAGTGCTTCAACTCTTGACAAAGAAGTTTCAAAAGGAACTAAAACTGAACAAGCCGTTGCTGTCGGTAAACTCGTTGCAGAACGTGCAAACGCTAAAGGTATTTCAGAAGTGGTGTTCGACCGCGGTGGATATCTATATCACGGACGTGTGAAAGCTTTGGCTGATGCAGCTCGTGAAAACGGATTGAAATTCTAATAGGAGGACACTAGAAAATGGCATTTAAAGACAATGCAGTTGAATTAGAAGAACGCGTAGTTGCTGTCAACCGTGTTACAAAAGTTGTTAAAGGTGGACGTCGTCTTCGTTTCGCAGCTCTTGTTGTTGTTGGTGACCACAACGGTCGCGTAGGATTTGGTACTGGTAAAGCTCAAGAAGTTCCAGAAGCAATCCGCAAAGCAGTAGATGATGCTAAGAAAAACTTGATCGAAGTTCCTATGGTTGGAACAACAATCCCACACGAAGTTCTTTCAGAATTCGGTGGAGCTAAAGTATTGTTGAAACCTGCTGTAGAAGGTTCTGGAGTTGCCGCTGGTGGTGCAGTTCGTGCCGTTGTGGAATTGGCAGGTGTGGCAGATATTACATCTAAATCACTTGGTTCTAACACTCCAATCAACATTGTTCGTGCAACTGTTGAAGGTTTGAAACAATTGAAACGCGCTGAAGAAGTTGCTGCCCTTCGTGGTATTTCAGTTTCTGATTTGGCATAAGAAAGGGGATAAAATGGCTCAAATTAAAATTACTTTGACTAAGTCTCCAATCGGACGCATTCCATCACAACGTAAAACTGTTGTAGCACTTGGACTTGGCAAATTGAACAGCTCTGTTATTAAAGAAGATAACGCTGCTATCCGTGGTATGATCACTGCAGTATCTCACTTGGTAACAGTTGAAGAAGTAAACTAATGAATTTTTAGGGGATGTGCAGTATACCATCCCCTAAAACTAGATATAGTCATCTATGATGACGTCGTATAGGCGAGTTGATGGGGGAGACAACCTTTTCTCCCTTATCGGCGCTAGCATTTTACAAAAGAGGAGAAAATAAAAATGAAACTTCATGAATTGAAACCTGCAGAAGGTTCTCGTAAAGTACGTAACCGCGTTGGTCGTGGTACTTCATCAGGTAACGGTAAAACATCTGGTCGTGGTCAAAAAGGTCAAAAAGCTCGTAGCGGTGGCGGAGTTCGCCTTGGTTTTGAAGGTGGACAAACTCCATTGTTCCGTCGTCTTCCAAAACGTGGATTCACTAACATCAACGCTAAAGAATACGCAATTGTGAACCTTGACCAATTGAACGTCTTTGAAGATGGTGCTGAAGTAACTCCAGTTGTTCTTATCGAAGCAGGAATTGTTAAAGCTGAAAAATCAGGTATTAAAATTCTTGGTAACGGTGAGTTGACTAAGAAATTGACTGTGAAAGCAGCTAAATTCTCTAAATCAGCTGAAGAAGCTATCACTGCTAAAGGTGGTTCAGTAGAAGTCATCTAAGAGAGGTGACCTATGTTTTTTAAATTATTAAGAGAAGCTCTTAAAGTCAAGCAGGTTCGATCAAAAATTTTATTCACAATTTTTATCGTTTTGGTCTTTCGTATTGGGACGAGCATTACAGTTCCTGGTGTGAATGCCAATAGCTTGAATGCTTTAAGTGGATTATCCTTCTTAAACATGTTGAGCTTGGTGTCAGGGAATGCCATGAAAAACTTCTCAGTTTTTGC
>CAUUIG010000139.1:0-3137 GCA_963545095.1 uncultured Streptococcus sp. | reverse complement strand
AAAATAGTAATCCCGATTGTCCCGTTGGAAAACATATCCAAGGAGCAGTTTCACCACTTTTCACTAGTGCCGAATCTCAATTAGAGAAGGAATTGGCAAATCAAACTTTAGAAGATGTCATTGACAATCTATATAAACAAGCCAAACAAGTTCGAAACTGATTTGATAACAAGTCAGTTTTTACTGGAAACAACATGTACTTGTATTAGGTACAAGTTTATTAAACCGTATTAAAAAAGAAAAGAGAAAACATATGAAAGTTGCACAACATACTGCTTATAACAAAAACAATATCACACTGAACATCACAGAAATCACTAAACCAGGTATTACAGACAAACAAGTCTTGGTCAAAGTCACCGCTGCTGGTGTTAATCCTCTCGATAACATGATTTCCCGAGGAGAAGTCAAGATGATTGTCCCTTATAAACTCCCACAAACTGCAGGTAACGAAGTGGTTGGAATCGTTGAAAGCATTGGCAAGCAAGTTGACAACTTTCAGATAGGAGACCGTGTCTTTGGCCGTCTGCCACTTGATCATATCGGTGCCTTTGCAGAATACGTAGCTGTCGATAGCCAAGCCTTAGCCAAGGTTCCAGACTATCTATCAGACGAGGAAGCCGCTGCTATTCCTCTTACTGCCTTGACCATTATGCAGGCTCTTGACCTCATGGGCGCTCAAGCTGGGAAAACGATCTTTATCTCTGGTGGTACTGGAGGTGTCGGTGGAATGGCCATTCCGATTGCCAAGGCCAAAGGATTGAAAGTTATCACCAATGGAGCTGGAGATAGTGCTGAGCGGGTATTGAACCTCGGAGCAGATAGATTTATCGATTACAAAACAGAGGATTATACAAAAACTGTTAGCCAGGTTGATTATGTCCTCGATACTCTCGGTGGAGCTGATACTGAAAAACAAATGTCTATCATGAAAAAAGGTGGTCATCTTGTTTCCCTCCGTGCCATGCCAAACGGTGTCTTTGCCAAACGCATGAGTCTACCAAAATGGAAACAGATGATTCTTGGCTTAGCGGGTCGCAAATTTGATAAAATGGCGGAAAAATATGGTGTCCACTACCATTTTATCTTTGTAGAAAGCAATGGTGCTCAATTACAAGAGGTAGCTGACCTCTTTAGTAAATTAGAAATCAAACCCTCTATCGATACAGTTTATCCATTTGAAGAGGTAAATAGCGCCTTAGACAAAGTCGCTAATGGTCGCTCACGTGGAAAAACAGTCCTCAGCTTTAAGAAATAAAAAGGAAAACACAATGTCATATCTTACTACAAAAAATCAATACATCACAGTCGACGGGAACAAAATCGCTTATCGCGAACTTAGTAAAGGCAAATCAAAACTACCTCTTCTGATGCTGGTCCATTTGGCAGCAACTCTCAATAACTGGGATCCTAAACTCTTAGACTTGATTGCTGAAAAGCACCATGTCATTGTAGTCGATCTTCCTGGAGTCGGAGCCAGTCAAGGCAAAGTTGCTTCGACGATTTCTGGAATGGCTGAGCAGACAATTGACTTCGTAAAAGCCCTTGGTTACAAGAAAATCAATCTCCTAGGTCTTTCTATGGGAGGTATGATTGCCCAAGAAATCATCCGAATAAATCCTACTCTAGTCAATCGCTTAATCTTGGCTGGAACAGGACCTCGAGGTGGAAAAGAAGTCGATAAGGTAACAGGGAAAACTTTTAGTTTTATGTTTAAAGCTGGACTCGAGCGCATCGATCCTAAATGCTATATCTTCTATAATCATGATGAACAAGGGAAAATTGAAGCCTTGAAAGTCCTAGGACGAATGGGGATGAGAACAAAGGAATTTGCGGATAAAGACATGAACCTATCAGGATTCCTAACTCAACTCAAAGCCATTAAACGTTGGGGGAAAGATTCTCAAGACGACCTAAAATTTATCACCCAAGCAACCTTAATCGTCAACGGTGATAAGGATATGCAGGTTCCAACGGAAAATTCTTACGATATGCATGAGAAAATAAAAGATAGCAAGCTGATTATCTATCCAAATGCTGGTCACGGTTCGATCTTCCAATATGCAGACGAATTTTCAAAAGAACTCATTGCTTTCTTGGAGGACTAATATGGTCAAAACCATTCTGATTACAGGTGCTACTGACGGTATCGGTAAACATTTGGCAAAGAAATTGGCCAGCCAAGGCCATCATGTCATCCTCCATGGTCGAAATCCTCAGAAACTTGAGCTGGCACTTCAAGAGGTTCGCGCAGTTTCCTTGAGAGGCCGAGTTTCTAGCTACTTGGCAGATTTTTCTAAATTAGATGATGTTTATCGATTTGTAGAGGAAATCAAGCGAGACTTTCAAAGTATTGATGTCTTGTTTAACAATGCAGGCCTATATGCTGGAAAAGAACGAAAAGCGAGTGCTGAAAATGTCGAGTTGACCTTTATGTTATCTGTTCTGGCTCCCTATATTTTAACAACTGAGCTAAGTCCCTTGTTAGAAAAAGCGGCTGACGGCCGTGTCATTAATACTTCTTCCTATATGCATCATTTTGCCAAGGTTAAGGATTTAGACTCTGGATTTGAGACGAACTACAATCCCGGAGTGGCCTACAATAATTCCAAACTTTACACCATTTGGATGACACGCTATCTAGCCAGAGAATTCTTTCTAAAAGGTTCAAGCATCACCGTCAATGCCTACCATCCTGGCTTAATTTCAACTAACTTAGGGAATGATTCCAGTGATGAAAAGACGAAAAAGTCCCTCTTCGGACGCTTGATGAAGTCATTTTCCAAAAATCTAGACGAGGGAATTGAAACAAGCTACTATCTTACATTATCAGAAGAAATCAGGGGCTTAACTGGCTACTATTTTGATGAGAAGAAAGTGACATCTGTATCTGAAAAAGGCTATACTTTTGAGAAAGCTCAAGATTTAATCAATTACTGCAATGATAAAATTGAGTTGTTTAAACAGAATTACGCCGAGTTTGATTAGAAATTTAATACAAGAGGAAGACTGGACAGGAACTCAATTTCAGGAGAAAACGAAGTAAATCTTCCTACAATAAAACGCATAATATCAAGCTTGTTTGAACTGCACCCCAAAAGTTAGACAGAAAAAATCTAACTTTTGGGGTGTTTTTA
>CAUUIG010000138.1:0-3245 GCA_963545095.1 uncultured Streptococcus sp. | reverse complement strand
CGAAGTCTTCGATGAAGACAAGACAGTTTATCTTTTTTACACAGCTTTTCGGCCGGGTTCAATTGCTCAAGATATTTTGGACGGTTCGGCTTGCCGAACATTTCTGTAGAAAAATAGGAAGGTGACGCCACACTCGATGAGTGCTAGGAAGCTTATCTTTTTTCCTAAGAAATGAGGCCAAAATTCAATTAAGTATCTTTTTGATATTTCCCTGAAATAGTGCCGATGGGAGGTAAAATTATCCAGTGGATGATTTTAGAAATCCAATGGAATTTCAATGGTAATTTTTAATTACTTCGCCTTTTCATTTCTATGCTCAGGCTAAAATAGTTTCCCGAACTATTTTTGTTTAAAAAACAATCAACTTTAAACAAACTTCTACAACCTAAATACCCTCATCTTTGTATCAAGTACGTACAGAGTCTATTTTATCATATTTTTCTTAAAAAGTGCGGTCTTTACCATTAAAAAGGAACCATTCCCCTCAGCTGAGAAGAATGGTTTGCTTTTTATTATCCTAAAGACTGATGATTAAACAAGGCATGGGTTGCTTGGTGGATGTATTTTGCTGTTCCTGCATTATTCATAGTGTAGAGATGCACACCGGCAACATCCTGAGTTACCAAGTCCACGATTTGGTCCACCGCATAGGCAAGTCCTGCTGCTCTGAGCGACTCAGGGTCATGCTCATACTTGTCTAAGATGGCTTTAAATTTACGTGGAAGATGGATATTCTCACAAGTCTTCAAGAGACGGAGAGCCTGATTTCGATTCAGAATTGGCATAATCCCTGCATGAATAGGAACATCAATCCCAGCCAAGATGCACTTGTCTTGGAAATCATAGAAACGCTCATTGTCAAAGAAAAGCTGAGTTACAAGGTTCGAACAGCCTGCATCCACTTTCTTCTTAAGATTTTGAATATCTGAAATCTGATTTGGTGAATCTGGATGCCCTTCTGGATAACAAGCTCCGACAATATCAAAGTGAGGGGCTTGTTCCTTGATGAACTCAATCAAGTCAGTTGCGTAGCGGAAATCCTTTTGCGGCTCCACATCAGGGATAATATCCCCACGCAAGGCCAAGATTTTCTGCACTCCAACCTTGTCCAAGTCAGCAATGGTTTCAGCAACCTTGTCCTTGGTCAAATAGATGGCTGGCAAGTGAGCAATAGTCGGAATCGCCAAGTCATTTTGGATAAAATCAGCCAAACGGACCGTCGTTTCCTTGATATTAAATTTATTATTGCTGGCAGTTACACTGATAAAGTGAGGAGCCAACTCCTGCATATCTTGAAGAGCAGAAATAATTTTATCATTACCCACGGCTGGGTTTGGAGGGAACACTTCAAATGAGAGTGACGGTGTTTGGCGTGACATAGTCATTATCCTTTTCTAGTTGATTTTTTTCGTTAGCTGGATTCCTAGAATCCGAGTGAAACAGGCAGATTGACCAAACAGCGCTTCTAGAGAAATCCTTATCTTACAATTTCTCACGCGCAGCTTTAGCTGCTTCAACAAGGCGGATCAAGCTTTCTTTTGTTTCTGGAATACCACGTGTTTTCAAACCACAGTCAGGGTTGATCCAAACTTTCTTGCTTGGCACTTTAGCAAGGATGGCTTCGATTGTGTTGTCGATTTCGCCTTCATTTGGCACACGAGGTGAGTGGATATCGTAAACCCCAGGTCCCACTTCTGTTTGGAAGTTTTTCGCTTTGAGTTCGTCCAAGATTTCAAGGTTTGAACGGCTCGCTTCAAAGGAAATAACGTCCGCATCCAAGTTATCGATAGCTGGGATGATATCTGTAAATTCTGAGTAACACATGTGAGTGTGGATTTGTGTGTCTGGCGCTACTGTTGAGTGTACCAAGCGGAAGGCTGGAATTGCCCAGTCAAGGTAGTCTTCGTACCAGTCGCTACGACGGAGTGGCAATTTTTCACGAAGAGCAGCCTCGTCGATTTGGATGATTTTCACACCAGCAGCTTCAAGGTCAAGCACTTCATCCTTGATAGCAAGGGCGATTTGAAGAGTTGAATCCTTGATAGAGATGTCTTCACGTGGGAATGACCAGTTAAGGATGGTAACAGGTCCAGTCAACATACCTTTAACAGGTTTGTTTGTACGGCTTTGTGCATAGCTAGACCATTTAACAGTGATAGGGTTAAGACGAGTAACATCACCCCAGATGATTGGTGGTTTAACTCCACGCATACCGTATGATTGTACCCAACCATTTTTAGAGAAGAGGTAACCTGACAAGTTTTGACCGAAGTACTCAACCATGTCGTTACGCTCAAATTCACCGTGAACAAGGACATCAAAGTCGATATCTTCTTGCCATTTGATCCATTCATCGATCGTTTCAGCAAGGAAAGCATCGTACTCTTCTTGAGACAATTCACCTTTACGGTAAGCCAAACGTTTAGCACGAACTTCCTTAGTTTGAGGGAATGAACCGATAGTTGTTGTTGGAAGAGCTGGAAGTTTGAAAGCTTCTTCTTGGATAGCTTCACGTTCTGCAAAGGCTGGCAAACGAGTGTAGTCTGCGTCTGTCAAGCCAGCGATACGCGCACGAAGTTCCGCATTTTCACCAACACGCTCAGTCGCAAAGAGTTCTTTGTTAGCTGCAAGAGCTTCTGCACCTTGACCGTTGCGGATAGCATCCAAGTCACGGATCTCATCCAATTTTTCAACTGCAAAGGCAAAGTGGTTCAAGATAGCTGGTTCAAATTCTTCATTAGCAGTTGTAAATGGCACATGAAGAAGTGAGCATGAGCTTGTCAAGACAATGTTTTCAGCTGGAATTTGTTCAAGCACAGCCAAGCTCTTTTCGTAGTTGTTACGCCAGATGTTTTTACCATTGACAATACCTGCATAAAGAGTCTTATCAGCTGGGAAGCCACCTTTAACCAATTCAAGAGTTTTCTTACCTTCAACGAAATCAAGACCGATAGCATCTACTGGCAAGTTTACAAGATCAGCGTAAACGTCACGAACGTCTCCGAAGTAAGTTTGAAGCAAGACTTCAAGACCTTTCTTGTCAGCCAAAAGCTTGTTGTAAATGTTCAAGAAGAGTGCTTTTTCTTCCGCTGTCAAGTCTTTGACAAGAGCCGCTTCGTCGAGTTGGATACGAGTCGCACCAAGTTCAGCCAATTTTGCAAAAACTTCTTGGTAAGCAACTACTAAACTGTCTACGAAGTCTTCTGCTTTCACGCCTTCTTCAAAGTCTGATAATTGAAGGAAAG
>CAUUIG010000137.1:0-3249 GCA_963545095.1 uncultured Streptococcus sp. | reverse complement strand
TTTTGAGTACTAATTCCATCATGGGCTATCTCACCTCCTTTCGTAGGCGGTGTAGCAGTGCCGAACAATATTATACCACATAAGTGCTAAACTCAGGAGTCACCTAATCGGGTGGCTTTTTTGTTTGTGGCTTGGTTTTTTGATATAATAGAGCCATGAGTAGAATTTTAGATAATGAAATCATGGGGGATGAGGAGTTAGTAGAACGCACGCTCCGTCCTCAGTACTTACGTGAATATATTGGGCAGGATAAGGTCAAGGACCAGCTCCAAATCTTTATCGAAGCTGCCAAAATGCGGGATGAAGCGCTGGATCATGTCCTCTTATTTGGACCTCCAGGCTTGGGGAAAACGACCATGGCCTTTGTTATTGCCAACGAACTAGGTGTCAATCTCAAGCAGACTTCGGGTCCAGTCATTGAAAAAGCCGGAGATTTGGTAGCGATTTTGAATGACTTAGAGCCTGGGGATGTTCTGTTTATTGACGAGATTCATCGCTTGCCTATGTCGGTGGAAGAGGTGCTTTATAGTGCCATGGAGGACTTTTACATTGATATCATGATTGGTGCTGGTGAAGGTAGTCGCAGTGTTCATTTGGAGTTGCCACCTTTTACCTTGATTGGTGCGACGACTCGGGCTGGTATGCTCTCAAATCCGCTACGGGCACGTTTTGGGATTACAGGTCATATGGAGTATTATGCCCATGCTGACTTGACGGAAATTGTTGAGCGGACGGCAGATATTTTTGAGATGGAAATCACTCATGAGGCAGCATCTGAGTTGGCCCTACGTAGTCGTGGGACCCCTCGTATTGCCAATCGTCTCCTCAAGCGCGTGCGCGATTTTGCCCAGATAATGGGGAATGGGGTTATCGATGATGTTATTACTGATAAGGCTTTGACTATGCTGGATGTTGACCATGAAGGTCTGGACTATGTGGACCAGAAAATCCTTCGCACCATGATTGAGATGTACGGTGGTGGTCCTGTTGGTCTAGGAACTCTTTCTGTTAATATTGCTGAGGAGCGCGAGACTGTCGAAGACATGTATGAGCCTTACTTGATTCAAAAAGGTTTTATCATGCGGACACGGTCTGGACGGGTGGTGACTGCTAAGGCATATGAGCATTTAGGTTATGAATACAGTGAAAAATGAGCAAGAAATTCTAGAGGCTTTTAGAAAAAATCCAGATATGATGGCTATTCTGACGATTATACGAGACCTTGGTTTGAAAGATTCTTGGTTGGCAGCAGGTTCTGTCAGAAATTTCATCTGGAATCTCTTGTCAGATAAATCACCTTTTGACTGTGAAACAGATGTAGATGTCATTTTCTTTGATCCAGATATTTCTTATGAGGAAACCTTGTCCCTAGAGAAAACGCTGAGAAAGGACTTTCCTCAGTACCAGTGGGAATTGAAAAATCAGGTCTATATGCACCAGCACAGCCCTCATACTGCTCCCTATACCAGTTCCCGTGATGCCATGAGTAAGTATCCAGAACGGTGTACGGCAGTTGGACTGCGCTTGAATGAAGAATCCGATTTTGAATTCTATGCACCTTATGGTTTGGAGGAAATTTTGAATTTTCAAGTTTGTCCAACTCCTCATTTTTTAGAGAATCAAGACCGAATGGAACTTTATCGAACACGTCTATCCAAGAAAGATTGGCAGGAGAAATGGAAAAATTTGATTTTTAAAAATACTTAAGGAAACTTTAAGCTAGGAAGTGTATACTAAGTTCATAAGTTAAGAAGACCTTAACTTAAACTCCTAAAACTTTTTCATAATAATCTCCCTATAAAAATAGAGTCGCCCAATCAGGCGACTTATTTTTTTGAAAAATGGGCTTTGTGCCTGAGAATAAATAGCTTAGTGATAGAAGAAAATAGGGAAATATGGTATAATGAAACGATAGATTTTTGAATAGGAATAAGATCATGTTTGGATTTTTTAAGAAAGATAAGGCTGTGGAAGTAGAGGTTCCGACACAGGTTCCTGCTCATATCGGCATCATCATGGATGGCAATGGCCGTTGGGCTAAAAAACGTATGCAACCGCGAGTCTTCGGACACAAGGCGGGCATGGAAGCATTGCAAACTGTGACCAAGGCAGCCAACAAACTGGGCGTTAAGGTTATTACGGTCTATGCTTTTTCTACAGAAAACTGGACCCGTCCAGATCAGGAAGTCAAGTTTATCATGAACTTGCCAGTAGAGTTTTATGACAATTATGTCCCGGAATTGCATGCGAATAATGTTAAGATTCAAATGATTGGGGAGACAGACCGCCTGCCTAACCAAACCTTTGAAGCTCTGACCAAGGCTGAGGAATTGACTAAGAACAACACAGGTTTGATTCTTAATTTTGCCCTCAACTATGGTGGACGTGCTGAGATTACACAGGCTCTTAAGTTGATTTCCCAGGATGTGTTAGATGCCAAAATCAACCCAGGTGACATCACAGAGGAGTTGATTGGTAACTATCTCTTTACCCAGCATTTGCCTAAGGACTTACGAGATCCAGACTTGATTATTCGGACTAGTGGAGAATTGCGCTTGAGCAATTTCCTTCCATGGCAGGGAGCCTACAGTGAACTCTATTTTACGGATACCTTATGGCCTGATTTTGACGAGGTAGCCTTGCAGGAAGCCATTCTTGCCTACAATCGTCGTCATCGCCGATTTGGAGGAGTTTAGGAGGAAATATGACACAGGATTTACAGAAAAGAACCTTGTTTGCAGGGATTGCCCTGGCTATTTTCCTACCAATTTTAATGATTGGGGGACTCTTGCTTCAGATAGCAATTGGAATCATAGCCATGCTGGCCATGCATGAACTTTTGAAGATGAGAGGTCTAGAGACCATGACGATGGAGGGACTCTTGACCCTCTTTGCAACCTTTGCTTTGACAATTCCCTTGGAGAATTACCTGACTTTTTTACCAGTTGATGGGAATGTGGTTGCCTATAGTGTTTTGATTTCAATCATGTTAGGAACGACTGTTTTTAGCAAGTCTTATACGATTGAGGACGCTGTTTTCCCTCTTGCTATGAGTTTCTATGTTGGCTTTGGATTTAATGCTTTACTAGATGCTCGCGTTGCAGGTTTAGATAAGGCACTCTTGGCCTTGTGTATTGTCTGGGCAACAGACAGTGGTGCCTATCTTGTTGGGATGAACTATGGTAAACGAAAACTAGCTCCGACAGTTTCTCCAAATAAAACCTTTGAGGGTGCCTTTGGTGGTATTTT
>CAUUIG010000136.1:0-3258 GCA_963545095.1 uncultured Streptococcus sp. | reverse complement strand
TCGTTTTCGATGAATGAGTAAGCTTGGATTTCAACTTGTCCGTCTTCGTCTTCTTCTGCGTTAACTGGTACTAGAAGAACATAGTTTTTACCAAATTCTTCTTTTCCGTCAATGGTCAAAAGGATTTCAAACAAGGTTTCATTTCCTTGCTCATCTACTAGTGTAATTAATTCACGTTCTTCGTGGTCGTGGTTATGATCGTGTGACATAGCCTCTCCTTTATATTAAAATTTTCTATCTAAATAATTTTGTAAAATCAGCTGAGCTGCTAACTTATCAATGACTTTCTTACGCTTATTGCGACTGATATCTGCTTGTTCAATCAACATGCGCTCAGCTGCAACTGTTGTCAAGCGTTCATCTTGATAGTCTACTGGTAAACCAAAAAGCTCTTCTAGCTTTGCTCCGTAGGCCTGACTAGCTTCCACGCGCGGTCCGCTTGTATTGTTCATGTTTTTAGGCAAGCCCACTACAAATCGCTCCACCTTGTAAGTATCAACCAACTCTTTAACGCGATCAAAACCAAATTGGCCTTGTTCCTCATTGATTTGGATGATTTCAAGCCCTTGAGCTGTAAAACCGAGCGGATCGCTAATGGCCACCCCTACCGTTTTTGAACCGACGTCCAATCCCATAATTCTCATAGATTATAGATCGACTCCTTGTCCTTTAAGGTAGTAGCGGACCAATTCCTCAACGATTTCATCACGCTCATACTTACGGATTTGATTTCGTGCATTATTATAACGAGGAACGTAGGCAGGGTCTCCACTCAATACGTAACCAACGATTTGGTTAATTGGGTTGTAGCCCTTATCGTTCAACGAAGCATAGACATCAGTCAAAGTTTCGCTAATTTCTTTTTTATTGGAATCGTCCAATTTAAAACGTACTGTTTCTTCAGTAAATCCCATTCTAACACCCTCTTTCCTTAGAATAGTACCATTATAGCATAATTCCTTACCTTCTACAATTCAGGCAGTCTATTTATTTGGATTTTCTATTGTTCTGTCGCACCATTTGCCAATCTGTCTGAAATATATTTGCTTGGTTCATTCTTCAAGAGATTTTCTAAACCAATATTCTTCAGATATTCCAACTGAGAAGCCTTCTTGACATCCAGAACTTGAAAATCATAACTAGTCGTTGTTTGAAGTTCTGTTGCACTCAATAGTTTTGTTTCAAGCTTAAAGCCTGCCAATTTACGAGCTTCTATGATGGACTCATCCTTCTCCTCCGCCTCAAGAAGAGCTTTTTGAGTTTCTTCCACACCATGTTGGTCAATATAGGTCTTCAACTCATCTGAGACTGGACGCTTTTGTTGGATGGTTAGGTTCAAAAAAGTCTTGTCTTTATAAGTAATGATTTGGGTCTGCTGGTTACCATCATCTGACTTAGGCAAGACTAAAGTCTTGGTCACAACTGTATTCTTCTCAGCATTCTCAATAACTGGCAATGCTGACTGAAGCGTATCCTTTTCTGTTTTTGTAGCTGTACCAGTTTCTTTTTTCTGTCCACAACCAACCAGGACAAAAAGGAAAGCTAGACTAACAAGAACTATTTTTTTCATTTCTTTCTTCTTTCTTTTTGAAATTAAAATAGAATAAGACTGGGAGTTGCTCCCAGCCTTGATGTTTATAGAGCTGCACGCAAACGTGCTTCTGCATTTTCTACATTACGGACAGAGCGTGGTAGGAAGGCACGAATATCGTCTTCCTTATAGCCAACTTGCAGGCGTTTTTCATCTACAAGAATTGGGCTCTTTAAAATTCTCGGTGTTTCCATAATCAGATTGAGGACTTCATTGACACTCAAATCTTCAATATCCACTCCAAGGGCTTTGGCATAGCGATTTTTAGACGAAACGATGCTGGCTATTCCATTATCTGTTTTTGTCAGAATATCCAGTAATTCTTCTCTCGTAATTCCTTCTTTACCAAGGTTTTGTTCTTTATAACTTAACTGGTGGGCATTGAGCCAGGTTTTTGCTTTTTTACAGCTAGTACAACTTGAGACTGTATAAATTTTAATCATGTACCTACCCCTTTCGCTACATGTTACTATCAGTTTAGTCTATTATACCATAAAAAACATCCGACTTGCGACCTATTTTTAAATTTTTTTGACTTTTTTCGTCATTTTCGTACTTTTTTCTTGACAAATAACTAAATGACTATCAACTCTTTTGGAGCTAGGGTCAACAATTCACAACCTGTCTCTGTAATCAAGATATCATCCTCGATACGAACGCCATATTTACCTTCGATATAGATACCTGGTTCATCTGTCAAGGTCATTCCTGCCTTAATAGTTTCTGTAGAAGTTTGGCTAAAGTATGGTTCCTCATGAATATCCAGCCCGATACCGTGTCCGATACCGTGAGTAAAGTAGTCACCGTAACCTGCTTCAATGATAATATCGCGAGGAATTTTGTCAAAGTCACGGAAGCCTAAGCCTGCCTTAGCCTGATCAATCAAGGCTTGGTTGGCTTTGAGAACCGTATTGTAAATCTCTGCCTGCTCGTCGCTGACATGCCCTAGATAGATAGTCCGTGTCATATCACTGACATAGTGGTCATAAAGGCAACCGAAGTCCATAGTAATGGCTTCTCCTAGCTCAACTGGTTTGTGCATAGGATGGGCATGGGGTTTGGAAGAGTTGATACCGCTAGCTAGAATGGTGTCAAAAGACAAGCCAGATGCTCCCAACTCACGCATGCGGAAGTCAAGGAAGTTGGCAATCTCAATTTCAGTCTTTCCTGGCTTAATAAAGTCAAGCGCATCGCGGAAAGCTTGGTCTGAGATAGAACAAGCCTTGCGAATCGCTGCAATCTCTGCCTCATCCTTAATCATTCGAAGACCTTCAACAAACTGAGTCTGTGGAAGCAAGTCAATTCCTTCAAAGGCTGCCTGCATACGGTGATAATAAGAGACTGAAATCTCATCCTCAAAACCGATGCGAGACAATCCCATATCCTTAACAATTCCTGCAATGACAGCCAATTCATCACGATCAGCCACAATCTCAAATCCACTGGTTTCTTGCTTGGCTGCAATGATATAGCGAGAGTCTGTCACCAAAACCTGACGGTCACGGCTGATAAAGACTGTTCCATTTGAACCCCAAAAACCAGTCAAATAATAGACGTTTTTAAGATTGTTGATGATAATGCCATCCAGTTCCTTTTCTTGCATTTTATCTAGAAATGCTTGTACACGTTTATTCATGATGTAACTTTCCTTTCAAATACTGTCCTGT
>CAUUIG010000135.1:0-3270 GCA_963545095.1 uncultured Streptococcus sp. | reverse complement strand
ACTTGGTCCACTTGCTCCCAAATCAGAGGATTGTGGGTCGCAATAATAATGGTTCGATTTGGATTTTTTAAAGATTCTAGGATAGAAAGTAATTCCTCAGAGTTTTTGGGGTCTAGCGAAGCAGTTGGTTCATCTGCAAGAATCAAAGGCGGATCCTTTAAAATTATCTTCGCTAATGCAACACGTTGTGCTTCTCCTCCTGATAATTCAAAGATAGGTTGCTTTAAATCTAAATAAGAGAGGTTAACACGGTTTAGAGCTTGTTTCATCAAAGAGATTTTCTCTTTTTCTTTCAACTTTTTACCAACTAAACCCAGATTGAGATTCTCTTTGACGGTTTGACTTTCAATTAAGCCAAAATCTTGAAATAAGTATCCCAAGTAATCTCTAAAGAAAACAGAAGGCTTAATGTCCTTAAGAGAAGTGCCATCATAGATGATTTGCCCTTTGTCATATGGCTCTAATCGTCCAATCATATTCAAAAGTGTTGTCTTACCACAGCCACTTGTACCGATTAAGGCATAAATTTTCCCACCTTCAAAATGAAGATTCGTATCTGAAAATAGCTGACGGCTTCCAAACTTTTTAGATATATTCTTTAGTTCAATCATCCTATTTTCCTTTCATAATTGTCATAGAAACACGAGATTCTTTCTGCGCTTGACGGTAAAGCGTCAGAACTGCACTAGCTAGAAAGACTAATAAAGTGAGCAAGCCAATCACCAAGTCTCGACTGCTTAAAATAAAGAGACTAGCACCAAATACAAAACTGGCAAATTGACTAACCATATACTGAGCATGTGTTTCAAAAAATCGTAAACCTGAAATTCGTTTAATCAAGATATCTCGGCGGAATTGCTCGAAATATAGAAGATTGACAGAATAAAAGAGTAACAAGGAGCTAGCTATTCCAACAATAGCTCCTAGGATTAAAGTTGCTGTTTCAGTTTGAACTTCATTATAACGAGTTAGATAAACGCTTCTTCCTTCTTTAAGATAGGATACTTGCTCATAAATTCCAGCTTTCTTCAAGAGTTCTAGCCCACTCTCATATCCTTTGACAAAGATATTATTACCAGCATTGATAGACCACATAGATTTAGAAATGATACTATCACCTATAGATGTTGGAGTAAATACAACTAAAATCGGATCAGTCAAATACTGAGTGGATACGGGATTCTCACCGTTATTATAAACAAACCGCTTTTCTCCAGTTGGAAGATAGCTAACAATCGCCCTCATTTCATACTCTAAAGGAGCACTTGCCTCCTCACCAGATTTTCCATAATAACTCAATTTTTCTTCAAAAACTTTCTTAAGTTCTACTTCTCGAGAGCGCAAATGTTCTGGGAGCAAGAGGATAAACTCACCTTTTTGGAGATGGGCTAACTTCTGTTTGGTCTCAGCATCTACCACGACCTTTTCCTTGTCCAAATAACTGGGACTAACATAGAGCGTATTAGCATCTGGACTATAGGTATCCAGTGTCTCTCCTTGTTCATTTTTTCCTTGTTCATTTTTTCCTTGTGGATTTGCAAAATGAATGAGATTATCTTTTACAAATAGAGCCTGTTCTTCTTCGATTGCTTCCTTGGCAAAGGCATACCACTTATTCTGATTTTCTGTATCTTTTACTCTATCACCTAAGCCAAAGGAAATCTGGTAATAGTCTGCTCTGTCCTGCCATGCTTGTTTTGAAATTTCAAGTTCTTTCAATCGTTGGTAAGACGTCAAGCCTGTCTTAACAGCGTAGCCTACTGTAAAAACAGCTACTAACTGACACAATAGGGTTAAAGCCATCAAGCGTTTAAGGGGTAATCTTCCCTTAATAACGGGAACTAATGCTTTATAACTCAAACTCATTAGATAAAGAAGCATTAGTAAAATTGAAATCGCCAATAAAAACAACAGATAGAAAGTAATCCCAAAACCATAGGTGGCTAATAAGATAGGATAAAACAAACCTTGACTAAAAAGAACGACTCCCCCACCTAGGAAGGAAAGGAGGGCTGATAGAAGGAGCCATTTGATATCAGTAGATAAAGAATGCCCCATGATGGATAAGAGAGTCTGACCAGAAAAGAGTTTTATACCTGCTGCTCTCATTTCCTTAATCCGAGTGATAATCACTAAAGCAAAGAAAGATAAGCCAAATATTGCTAAACTAATTAAAATAAGGGGAATTAGTAACATTCTAAAAGCAAGAGAATAGGGCGGTGTCTTTCGGTCAGGAATTGCTTTATAACCCAAATCTCCTAATTTATCGGCAAGCTTTTCTTTCGTCAAGGAGCCTGACAAAAGGAGATAACTATTTAGCGGATCACTACGTTCACGACTTTCTTGGCTAGCTTCTTGGAATTCTTTTGGTAATGTTCCCTGACCATAAGTTGCATAAGTAAAGTGAGTCGTCCCATCCTTACTCGGCTCTACAATTCTCCTAGCTATTAAACTCTGTTCGGAGTTTGCAAAATTCTCCAATTCCTGTTCAAATACCTCACGCGTCGGTTCCTGAGTATCTTTTTTGACACGAAGTAAAGTAACGGAATCATAGCTTGCATATAAATATTGTGGCGCACGTAAGACAATAATCCAAGCAAGAAAGAAGCTGAGAAAAAAAGTTGATAATAATATGAATAGTTTCTTCATAGTAGACTCCTTGTAAACAAAATTCCCCTTGTAATTTCTTACAAAGGGAATTATCTAAGAAAACTAAATATTAGTCATAGTCATAGTAAAATGCTACTTGTTCCCCAAATTTAGTCCAAATCCAAGCCTCTGAAGTTTTCCCTGCAGGTGCTTCTCCTTTATCTGAATGGCTATCCCATTTACTTACAAGAGAAGAATAATGATATTTTTGACCATGATAGTAATTTGAAAAAGCCCAACCACCTCCTGAACCTTCTCCATATGTCCATACTCCTCCATCTGGATATTGTACAGCGGCTGATGCAGCTCCCAATAATGTAAAGCTTGAAATAAGAGCTAGAGCAAGTAATCTATGTTTTTTCGTTTTCATTTTATTTTTCCTTTCAAAAAAAGCACACCCTGAGTAACAATGCGACAAAATAAATCCTCCTCTCTCTTTTTTTGAAACCGATTTCCTTATAGAACAATAATAACATTTTAACTATTATATATCAATTAATTGTAAGTAAATCAGAAAATTTTTTTCAAATAAACTATTGTAACAATAAAAAAAAAAAATAGATGACTTACAGAACCTGTAAGCCACCCAGTCAGTCGGTTTATTCTGGTGTCTGCCACCGC
>CAUUIG010000134.1:0-3329 GCA_963545095.1 uncultured Streptococcus sp. | reverse complement strand
TGGCTAGGACCAGATTGTCTGCATATTGCTTGGCGATTTTATCCCTCTTCTTGCGTTCTTTTTCTGCCTGCATACGCAGCTCTTGTTCGTAGTCAATTTTCTCTTTACCTAATTTGACAAGGTAGAGTTGGTCATCCGGTTTTCCAAGTAAAAAGGGCTTGATACACTTTTCAAGGACTTCTTCCATACGAGCCTTCTTCTTGGGTTCTGCCTTAGTCCAACTTCCTCCTCGAAAGACTTCTAGGAAGAGCTGGTAGTCTCTTTCAGGTGAGAACTGATTGCCACGATTGGGTTTAAAAACACCTTTTTCCCAGAGCCATTTTAGAAGTCGCTCGTCAAAGTCACTTTTATTGACCTTGATTTTTTCCTTTTTCTGGGCTTTTCTGGTCAGATTTTCAACCTTTCTGAGCAGTTTTTCTTCCTCTTCTAGTTGCTGATCAAGGGTCAATCGATGAAAATGCCGAACACAATCACTACCAATCGGAAAGAGGCGTTGGCCTGTGACACCGTTAAAGAGTTCATAAGCGTATTTGATAGCATTCCCACAGACACAATTGCTACGGCCGATACCGTTAAAAATCAAGGAAACTTCATTCCATTCCTTGGTAGCTTGTTCCCAAGTATCAGCTTTTGAAGCCTGTAAAACCGCATCATGCAGGGATTTTCTAACTGGAAGTGTCATGAGGTCTCCTTTCTAATAATCAATGAAAATCAAAGAACAAACTAGGAAGCCAGCCACAGGTTGCTCAAAGCACTGCTTTGAGGTTGCAGATAGAACTGACGAAGTCAGTAACCATACCTACGGCAAGGCGACGTTGATGTGGTTTGAAGAGTATGAATTATACTTTTACAACTTGAACCTCGTCTCTACCGAGTAAAATCAAGTATTTCTCTATATTTTCAATCGAATAGGCTCGAGATAAAGCCTCTCCGTATAGGGTTAATTGACCACGATAGCGATCTATGAGTTGATTCGGTTCATCATAGCGATCTGTCTTGTAGTCGAACAGAACGATTTTATCCTCGTAAAGCAGATAGCCATCAAGGATACCACGGACAACGAAGTCTTCCTTGCTTTTTTGTTCTCGTTTGAGCATGGAGAAAGGTTGCTCGCGATAGAGATGGTCGGTATTAGCAAGAATTTCCTGACCGAGCGCTGTGTCAAAGAAAGCTAGAATTTTAGCAAAATTAATCTTGTCTCTGACAGCTGGGCTGGTTTGAACTTGTTTGAGAGTTTCTGTCAGGCTAGCAAGCGTTGGTCGGTGACTTAGGTCAATTCTCTGCATGAGTTCGTGGGTAGCACTACCAATCTCAGCTCCTGTTACCTTTTCTTTGGTTGAAAAATCTGGCAAATCAAAGCTGATTTTCTTGTCTACTGACTGGGCTTGACTAGCAATCTCTACACCTTCCATATCCATAACTGGTTCGTAGAATTTCTTGATTTGGCTTGGGGTTTGAACACTAGGAAGTTCAATAGCTGCGCGGTGAAGAGTATTATATACTTCTACTTCTTTCAGCATTTCAAGAGCTTCTTTAATGCTTTCAGACTGACGATTGTCTGTTTGGGAGCTATCTTGGAGAGGACTTTTGTTTTCCAACTGACCGATAGCTTCTCTAGTCAGTTGATCTTCACCAACAAAACGATAGCTAAAGTTGAGATTATCCTTGGCAAATACTTTACTGATAGCCCAAAGCCAATCTTGGAAATTCCTTGCTTGCAGTCTAGTATTGCTATTTAGTTTTCCATTTTTAGCTGCTGGGTATTCCTTGGCTTCCAACTTTTCACGAGAACCTTTGCCGACAAGATAGAGCTTTTTCTCAGCCCTCGTCATTGCAACATACAGAAGACGCATCTGTTCTGAATAGCTAGCTAGCTGTAATTCCTCTTCATTCTGCCTATAAGTCAGACTAGGAATGGAGAGTTTGATGGTTTTAGGATAGTGATCTTCAACTGCTCCTGTCTCCATTTTTGCAATATACTTAAGTCCTAGTCCATTTTTACGGCTGAGAATAATCTCTGACATAGAGTCTTGCTTGTTAAAGTCTTGATCCATATTGAGGATAAAGACGTAAGGAAACTCCAGCCCTTTACTCTTGTGAATGGTCATGAGCTCTACTGCATCTTTTGGCGGTGCGACTGCCACACTTGCAAGATCGTGCTGGGCTTCTAGGACCTTGTCAATCATGCTAATAAAACGTGACAAGCCTTTGAAATTACTCTTTTCAAACTGGTCAGCTCGCAGTGCTAGGGCATAGAGATTAGCTTGTCTAGCAGGCCCATTTGGCAAAGCCCCCACATAATCATAATAAAAACGGTCGTTGTAAATCTTCCAAATCAGGTCATAGAGGGAGTGGGTTTTGGCATACAAGCGCCAAGAAGCCAAGATATCCATGAATTGCTTTAGTTTCTCAGCTAGAGATGTGTGAATCAAGCCTTTTTGGCTACTTACCTGTTTTTGAGCATTTACTAGTTTCTCATAGAGATTTTCTTGGACTTTGTCCTCTGCTTTCTGAAGAGATAAACGTGCTAACTCGTCCTCGTCAAATCCAAACATTGGAGACTTCATAAGAGCAACCAAGGCATAGTCTTGCAGGGGATTGTGAATGACACGAAGGGTTTCTAACATGACTTGCACTTCTAGGGATTGGAGATAATTATTTTGCTCTCCGTCAGTTTTGACAGGAATTCCGTACTCAGACAGGGCGAGAAGAATCTGGTCATTACGACTGCGACTGGAGGTCAGAAGAGCAATTTCTTTAAAGGCAACACCTTTTTCCTGATGAAGTTTAAGGATTTCCTTGATAACCAGGCGCATTTCACCTGTTAGTTTCGTTTCTGCCTGACCCTCTTCTTCCTCATTTGTGTCGTCCTTATCGTAGAGGAGAAATTCCGCCTTATTGTCTGGATTAGGAGTCAGTTTGGTATTGGCAAAAACAAGCTGGTGCATGTTATCATAGTTGATTTCGCCGACCTCTTGGTCCATAAGGCGTTCAAAAACATCATTGGTTGCTGACAGCACTTCTGAACTGCTACGGAAATTTTCCTTGAGGAGAATGAGCTTGCCCTCTTTTGGATTTTGCGCATAGCGTTGGAACTTTTCATTGAAAATCTGTGGATCTGCCTGACGGAATCGATAGATGGACTGCTTGATATCCCCCACCATAAAGCGATTGTGACCATTAGACAGCAATTCCAACATCCGTTCTTGAATATGGTTGGTATCCTGATACTCATCGACCATGACTTCATGGAAGCGCTCCTGATAAGCCTCACGAACTTGCGGGAATTTCTCTAAAATCTCAATGGTGTAATGGCTGATATCAGCAAA
>CAUUIG010000133.1:0-3337 GCA_963545095.1 uncultured Streptococcus sp. | reverse complement strand
GCTTTGGTGGTGTGGAGAAAGGAGGCTACATTGGTCAGAAATTATTGGAAGGCTAAAAGCTGGTTCTTGGTTTTAGCTTTGTTATTTTTTATTCTTTCCCCAGTAGGTGCCCAAGAAAGCTTGAGTTCTTACTTTGTGAAAATCACAGATGCGTCCAAAGCGATCAAAAATGGGAATCAATCTGAGGCTCAGAAACTTGTTCAAGAGATGGCATCAGACTTCGAAAGAGTAGAAGACAGCAGTTCTGAGGCTGGTAAGGTTGTTAAGAAAAAGTTAGCTCTATCTGGAGAGATTACTGAAGATAAACTCACCGAAATTTCTTCAGCCTTATTAGCCTTTGAAAAAGAACAAAATCCTGTTGACCTAGATGCGGAAAAGGAAAAATTGGTAAACCGTCTAAGTCCTCGTTTTGAAGTCTTAAAGCAGGCCATTGCCTCCAAAGATTTGGAAAAGGTTCGAGAAGCTTTTAAGAAAATGAATTCCACTTGGACCATCAATGAAAGTGTGGTTCGTGACAATAGTACGGCCCATTATGGACGTGTTGAAACAGCTATTTCTTTCTTGCGTAGTAGTATGGAAACCGAGCCTATGGATTTTAACTCAATCCAGACTTCCTTTGAGGATTTAAAAAAGGCTATCGATGATTTTGTAACCGGAAAAGAAGTCGCAGAAGCATCTTCTGATTTAAGCCTTAAAGATGGTATTGCCCTTTTGAAGAAGGCTTTGGAACAATTTCAAGCTGGTGATCAAGCATCAGGAGCAGCAAGTATGAAGGAATTCATCACTATATGGCCAACGATTGAAGGTTCTGTTAGCACGACCAATCCATCCCTCTATACACGAGTGGAAAGTGAAAGCCCTGTGATTATGGTTAAGGGAAGCGAAAAGGAATACCAAGAAAAATTAGAAAAATTGATTGCAGATTTATCACAAATTGATACCAGTGCACGATACAATTCCTTTGATGCCATGCTCATTCTCCTAAGAGAAGGAGTAGAGGCTCTCTTAATCGTTATGGCTTTAGTAACGACCTTGAAAGCAGCCAAGATGCGTAAAGGACTCAAGTGGGTTTATGGTGGTGCTATCACAGGAATCATGGCTAGTCTCCTTATTGCTTTCATCCTACAAATTGCCTTTCCAGCAGTGACATCAGGCTCCAATCGTGAAATCATCGAAGGAGCAGTGGGAATTTTTGCGGTAGCTATGATGATTTTGATTGGAATCTGGCTTCACAGCAAATCCTCGGTCAAAAAATGGAATACCTTTATGGAGTCACAAATGGAAACAGTGACTAAGACAGGCTCTTTTATTTCCATGTTTGCCCTCAGTTTCCTAGCTGTTTTCCGTGAGGGAGCAGAAACCATTCTCTTTTATGTTGGGATTTTACCAAGAATTTCCAGCTTTGAATTTGTCTTGGGAATTTCACTTGCCTTACTGGTTCTGATAATTATTACCCTTGTGATGAACAAGGCCAGTCAATTCTTCCTACCTCATAAGGTCTTCTTTATCCTAACTTGGATGATTTATGCTCTAGCCTTTAAGATGCTGGGGGTTAGTATCCATGCGCTTCAGTTGACCAATATGGCACCAAATCACTTAGTGACAGGATTTCCAACAATCGACCTTCTTGGAATTTACCTAAGTTGGGAAGGATTGACCAGTCAGCTATCCTTTGTTGTTATTGTCTTGATTGTCACTTTCAGACAGGGTGAAAAATAGATGGATAGAAAAGAATTGACAATCGTTGAACATCTGGTAGAATTTAGAAAGAGATTATTGGCAGTGGTCATTTGTTTCTTTTTGGTATTCTGTGTCTCTCTGCTTTTTGCAGACCAGATTTACCAGTATGTGACCCAATCTTTTCAGCAAAAGTTGATTGTTTTAGGCCCTAATGATATTTTATGGATATACATACGTTTGGCTAGTCTGATGGCCTTTACCATCACCCTACCTTACACGGTGTATCATATTTGGTCTTTCATTAAACCTGGTTTAAGAAAGGAAGAAGCTAGAGCTATTTTTTCCTATATTCCAGCTAGTTTCCTTTGTTTTCTAGTTGGACTGGCTTTTGGTTTTTACTTTGTAACACCAGCCTTACTTCAGGTTTTATTAGGGCTAGGTGAAGGACTATTTGAAACGCAGTTAACCGCACAAAATTATCTGTCCTTTGTTTTTCAAACGACCTTGCCCTTGGCATTGATTTTTGAATTGCCAGTTATCATTGCCTTTTTGACGTCGATTGGACTCATTGGACCAGAATTATTGATAGCTTATCGCCGATATGCCTATTTTATCTTATTGGTACTTGCAGTCATCTTGACACCAGCTGACTTTGTCAGCGATTTGGCAATGACTGCCCCCTTGATATTACTCTATGAATTGAGTATTGCTATCAGCAAACACATTATGAAACGTAAGCAGAAAGGAGAGAGAAATGGGAATCTTACGTGATATCGGAGCACCAGGATTGATTATCATCGTTTTAGGAGCTCTCTTGATTTTTGGACCAAAACGATTGCCTGAACTAGGCGAGTCAATCGGTAAAATGTTATCTGAATTTAAAAACGCAGTTAAAGGAACTGAAAATCAAGATAAGGAAGACTAAACCTTATCTAATAAAAAAACTTTGTACTCTGTAAACCATCGTGTGGCTAGCTAGAGTGCAAAGTTTTTTTATTTTCTAGGCAAAATGAAGACTCTATTCTTTATAATCACAAGGCTATTAAGAGAGCAGTGGATATCAAAATGATGATTTTGAATTTTTATTATTTTTGCTTTGTAGCAAGGTAACATAGTCACTTTTGGTGTGAAATAAGTGGGTAAGAAAAACAGTTCTTTGAGTTTGGTCGATAAAGTAAAGCAAGATATATTGCCCGATAATTTTTCCTCGTGTGGGATACTTACTATTGATTTTTAGTCCGATTTTTTCATCGGCGTCAAAGCCAGCTTCAGGAAAGGTTTCTAAACTTTTTAAGCCGTCTAAAATTTTGGCCACAGTATTTTTAGCAGACTGGGGTGATAAAAGAACAGTGCTGATGTAGTTATGGGTACTATCAATTGCCTGACTCACTTCAGTCGAAATAATTACTTTATAAGCCATATCGTAGCCTCATATCATCTAAGGAAGTTCCTTGTCCGGATTCATATTCTCTTAAGGCGCGTTCAGATTGGGCTTGTAGTTCTTGAATCAATCGTTCACGGTGTAAATCTTCTGCAGTCTTTATTGGCAAATCCTGTTCGAGTACAATCTGCTCGATAAAAAGACTAATAGCATCAGTCATAGTCATTCCTTTTTCCTTAATGATAGCTCTAGCTTGTTCCATTGATGATTCATTGA
>CAUUIG010000132.1:0-3361 GCA_963545095.1 uncultured Streptococcus sp. | reverse complement strand
AACAGCTAAAAGTGAAGGAGAAAAATTAGCTCAGCAGTATGCAGGATTAGAGCAGGCTGATCAGGTTGATTTATACAATGGCTTGGAATCCTATTACAGCGTTCTTGGTCGTAATAAACAGCAAGAAGCACTTGCTGTCCTGATTGGAAAAGATGACCATAAGATTTACGTTTATCAGCTAAATCAGGGTGTTTCACAAGAAAAAGCAGAAGCTGTTTCGAAGGAAAAAGGAGCTGGCGAGATTGACAAGATTACCTTTGGTCGCTATCAAGATAAGCCAATCTGGGAAGTCAAGTCAGGAACTGATTTTTATCTAGTAGATTTTGAAACAGGAGCATTGGTCAATAAGGAGGGCCTATGAAACTATCCAACCGTGTTTTAGAAATGGAAGAAAGTGTGACCTTGGCTGCTGGAGCCCGTGCCAAAACACTGAAGGCTGAGGGAAGAGATATCCTCTCTCTAACCTTAGGTGAGCCAGATTTCACCACTCCAAAAAATATCCAAGATGCCGCCATTGCATCGATTCAAGATGGGCGTGCTTCTTTTTATACAGTAACCTCAGGCCTGACAGAGCTCAAGGCAGCGGTCAATACCTACTTTGAGCGCTTTTACGGTTATTCTGTAGCGCCAAATCAAGTGACAGTCGCTGCGGGAGCCAAATATTCTCTCTATACCTTCTTTATGGCTGTGGTCAATCCAGGTGATGAAGTTATCATCCCAACCCCATACTGGGTCAGCTATGGAGACCAGGTCAAGATGGCAGAGGGCGTTCCAGTCTTTGTTCCTGCTAAGGAAGACAATCATTTTAAGGTAACCGTAGAGCAGTTGGAAGCAGCTCGCACTGACAAGACCAAGGTTTTGGTGTTGAATTCGCCATCTAACCCCACAGGTATGATTTACACCCGTGAGGAACTCTTGGCAATCGGAAACTGGGCTGTAGAAAAGGATATTCTTATCCTAGCAGATGATATCTATGGGCGCTTGGTCTATAATGGTCATGAATTTACACCCATTTCTAGCTTATCGGAAGCGATTCGCAAGCAAACAGTGGTCATCAATGGTGTGTCTAAAACTTATGCTATGACTGGTTGGCGGATTGGCTATGCCGTTGGAGAAGCAGACATTATCGCTGCCATGTCCAAGATTGCAGGTCAAACAACTTCAAACCCGTCAGCAGTAGCTCAGTATGCAGCAGTTGAGGCCCTATCAGGCGAACAAGATACTGTAGAAAGCATGCGTCAGGCCTTTGAAGAACGATTAAACACAATCTATCCCCTTCTTGCGGAAGTGCCAGGCTTTGAGGTGGTCAAACCACAAGGAGCCTTCTACCTCTTCCCAAATGTCAAAAAGGCAATGGAGATGAAAGGCTATACCGATGTGACAGACTTTACAACCGCTATCCTAGAAGAAGCCGAAGTGGCCTTGGTCACAGGAGCAGGATTCGGAGCACCAGAAAATGTCCGCCTCAGCTATGCGACAGACCTAGACACGCTTAAAGAAGCAGTTAAACGCTTGAAAGCATTTATGGGTAGTGAGAATGATTGATCATTTTGAAATTAAGGTAAAGGATTTACAAATTTCAGAAGGATTTTATAGGAGTTTTCTCGCTCCTTTGGGCTATAAATTGGCTTTTAAGACCACTTCTCTAATCAGTTTTCTTGCCCCAAACAGCCCTCATCCTGGTGGTGATTTTTGGCTGGCTCAGGGGAAGCAAGATCCTATTCACTTTGCTTTTTTGGCAGAAAATAAGGAAGAGGTTCAGGCTTGTTATGAGGCTGGTTTAGAGGTAGGTGGGCGAGACAATGGGGCTCCTGGTTATCGCAGTGAGCAACCGATTTACTACGCTGCTTTTATGATTGACCCAGATGGGAACAATATAGAGGTGGTTTGCCATAAAGAATAAAAAAGAAAAAGGAAAAATAATGACAAAACGTGTAACGATTATTGATGTAAAAGACTATGTTGGTCAAGAAGTGACGATTGGCGCTTGGGTTGCCAACAAATCAGGAAAAGGGAAAATTGCCTTCTTGCAATTGCGTGATGGAACAGCCTTCTTCCAAGGTGTGGCCTTTAAACCAAACTTTGTCGAAAAATTTGGTGAAGAAGTGGGACTTGAGAAGTTTGATGTTATCAAACGCTTGAGCCAAGAAACTTCTGTTTATGTGACAGGTATTGTCAAAGAGGACGAACGTTCTAAGTTTGGCTATGAGTTGGACATTACAGACATCGAAGTGATTGGTGAATCTCAAGACTACCCAATCACACCAAAAAAACACGGAACAGACTTCTTGATGGACAACCGTCACTTGTGGCTACGCTCTCGTAAGCAAGTAGCGGTGATGCAAATCCGTAACGCTATTATTTATGCAACTTATGAGTTCTTTGACAAGAACGGTTTCATGAAGTTTGATAGCCCAATCCTTTCAGGAAATGCGGCAGAAGATTCAACAGAACTCTTTGAAACAGACTACTTCGGAACGCCAGCCTACTTGAGCCAATCAGGTCAGCTTTACCTAGAAGCAGGTGCTATGGCTCTTGGTCGTGTCTTTGACTTTGGTCCAGTATTCCGTGCTGAAAAATCAAAAACACGCCGTCACTTGACTGAGTTCTGGATGATGGACGCAGAGTACTCCTACTTGACACACGATGAGTCGCTTGACTTGCAAGAAGCTTATGTGAAAGCTCTTCTTCAAGGTGTTCTTGACCGTGCGCCTCAAGCCTTGGAAACCTTGGAACGTGATACAGAGCTCTTGAAACGCTACATTGCAGAGCCATTCAAACGCATTACTTACGATCAAGCCATTGACCTCTTGCAAGAGCACGAAAATGATGATAACGCTGATTACGAGCATCTTGAGCATGGCGATGACTTTGGTTCACCACACGAAACGTGGATTTCAAACCACTTTGGTGTGCCAACATTTGTCATGAACTACCCAGCAGCCATCAAGGCCTTCTACATGAAACCAGTTCCTGGAAATCCAGAGCGCGTGCTTTGTGCAGATTTGCTTGCTCCAGAAGGCTATGGAGAAATTATCGGTGGATCTATGCGTGAGGAAGACTACGATGCCCTTGTCGCAAAAATGGATGAACTTGGTATGGATCGTACAGAGTACGAATTCTACCTTGACCTTCGTAAATACGGTACAGTTCCACATGGAGGATTTGGTATCGGTATCGAGCGTATGGTAACTTTCGCAGCAGGAACAAAACACATCCGTGAAGCTATTCCATTCCCACGTATGTTGCACCGTATTAAACCGTAAGAACAGGAAAACGCCCATGTGGCGTTTTTTGCATTCCAGAGTTTTTACTTGCGTAAAAAATTTTTTTCTAGTATAATAGTTTATTGTGAGCGAAC
>CAUUIG010000131.1:0-3384 GCA_963545095.1 uncultured Streptococcus sp. | reverse complement strand
AAAACCTTCTTCCATCACTTTGAATAGGAGATATATAAATATAAATCAAAGGAAAATCCGATAGCGCTCTAAAATCTTCATCAGAAATCTCAGGAATTATTTTTTTATGGAGCTTTGCGTGAACATAATTAAATATGGGGTTCTTTTTTGGATATTGACCCCAGCATGGAAACTCATTATTTTCTGTATTTGTCATTCGTTTTCTCCTATCTAATCCAACGCCTTGACTTCCAACATCATATCCCGAATCTGAGCTGCCAGTTCAAAGTCAAGCACTTCAACGGCTTCTTGCATTTGTTTTTCTAGTTTCTTGACGAGTTCTTTGCGCTCTTGTTTGTTAAGGCTATTAATGTCGACTTCCTTGTCCTCTTCCTTGGCAACTGCCTTGGTCACAGCAATCAGGTCACGGATTTCTTTCTTAATAGTTTGTGGAACGATACCATGTTCTTCATTATAGGCCATCTGGATTTTGCGACGGCGGGCCGTTTCATCGATGGCACGTTGCATAGACTGGGTAACGGTGTCCGCATACATGATGACATGCCCTTCACTGTTACGGGCGGCACGTCCAATGGTCTGGATGAGTCCACGTTCGTTACGGAGGAAACCTTCCTTGTCAGCATCAAGAATGGCTACGAGGCTTACCTCAGGAACGTCAATCCCTTCACGGAGGAGGTTAATTCCGACCAAGACATCAAAAACACCCAAGCGCAGATCACGGATAATCTCTGTCCGCTCTAAAGTCTTGATATCTGAGTGCATGTACTTGACCTTAATGCCCATTTCTTTAAAGTAGTCGGTTAAATCCTCTGCCATTTTCTTGGTCAAAGTGGTGATAAAGGTTCGTTCATTCTTTTCAACACGGACATTGATTTCACCTAATAGGTCATCAATCTGTCCCATAGTCGGACGGACTTCCACTTCAGGATCTAAGAGTCCCGTTGGACGAATGATTTGCTCAATCACTGTCTCAGTCTGTTCATTTTCATAATCACCTGGTGTCGCTGAAACGTAGACAATCTGATGCACATGACTTTCAAATTCTTCACGACGTAAAGGTCGATTGTCCAGAGCGGACGGCAAACGAAAACCATAATTTACTAGCATTTCTTTACGCGAACGGTCTCCATTGTACATGCCTTTTATTTGTCCCATGGTCATGTGGCTCTCGTCAATCATAATCATGAAATCATCTGGGAAGAAGTCGAGAAGCGTATAAGGAGGCTCACCTTCGCTACGTCCATCCATGTGGCGTGAATAATTTTCAACCCCGTTAGTATAGCCCATCTCGCGCAGCATTTCGATATCATATTCTGTCCGCTGTTTCAAACGCTGGGCTTCAAGCAGTTTGCCTTCCTTCTCAAAGACAGCTAGTTGCTCTTCCAACTCGGCCTGAATCTTGGCAATGGCAACTTCCATATGGTCGTCATTGGTCACAAAGTGAGTAGCTGGGAAAATCGCCAAATGATCCACTTCGCCAAGGACCTGACCTGTCAAAGCCTCAACTTCACGGATACGGTCAATCTCGTCTCCAAAAAATTCTACTCGAAAGGCGTGTTCATCACGGGAGGCTGGGAAAATCTCCACCACATCCCCACGTACACGAAATCTTCCCCGTTGGAAATCAATATCATTGCGCTCAAACTGGATATCCACCAATTCATTCAAGAGTTTATCACGAGAAATTTCAAGACCTGGACGGAGACTAACGACACTATCAGCGTATTCCTTGGGCGAACCCAGACCATAGATACAAGAAACGGAAGCTACGACGATAACATCATTACGCTCCAAAAGGGCCGAAGTCGCTGAGTGGCGGAGTTTGTCAATCTCGTCATTGACAGAACTATCCTTCTCAATGTAGGTATCACTAGAAGGGACATAAGCTTCTGGCTGGTAATAGTCATAGTAGGATACGAAGTACTCAACTGCATTTTCAGGGAAAAATTCCTTAAACTCCCCATAGAGCTGTCCTGCCAGAGTCTTATTGTGGGCGATAACCAGAGTAGGTTTATTGACTTTGGAAATGACTTGACTCATGGTATAGGTCTTCCCTGTACCAGTCGCCCCCATCAGAATCTGAGCTTTTTCTCCACCCTCGATATTATCAACCAACTGCTCGATAGCTTGGGGTTGGTCTCCTGATGGTTGATATTTTGATACTAGTTTAAATTGATTATCTGTAATGCGATTGATCATAAGAATCCTCTTTCCATGTGCTATTCTTATTTTAGCATACTTATAGCATTTTCACGAAGAAAAGGACAGACCTAAGTCACATCCTTTCATTTTCTTTCTTTAATTGATGGGCGAGATAGACAATCAGGAGTAACAAAACCAGACTTGTCATGATAGAACCTTCTATACCAAAAGAACCACCTGATAGCCAGCCTTGATTGCCTTGTGGTAAAAAGGTCATCAGAGACGTTCCTGACGGTTGACCACTAACTAAAATCCCAAAGAGATTACCCTGAGCAAAATTCCAGGCGCCATGAATACCTGCTACACCCCAAACTGTATCTGTTTTGAGGAGGTAAAGAGACATGGCAACTCCGAATAAAAAGAGATTCACTAGAGATAGAGGGGTTAGACCAGAATTGCCCATATGAAGCAGGGTAAAGAATAGGCTAGATATAAGAACAGCCAGTTTTAGATTGGTTCTTGAGGCCAATTGAGGAAGGAGCCAAGCACGGGCTACCACTTCTTCTGTTGTCCCCTGTAAAATCCAAAAAGGGATAGTAAAGACTACAAAGACAAGCGAGTAAAGATTCAAGTGAATGGATTCAAAACGATATTGCCCCAAGGCTACTAAACCTAACAAGGTCAGAAGAAAAAGTGCCAAACCTAAGCCAAATCCTTTCAGAAGACTGCTGAGGAAATTTTCTCTATAAAATCCTAAAGTTCGAATAGGTCTTTTCTCAACTTTTTTAGTCCATCTGAACACAGTGTTGAGTATAAAACCAAACGCCAGTAAATCTAAAATTAAATGAAAGTCACTTGTTTTATCCATCAAGCTCTGCTGCAAAGTCTGCAAGTATGCAGCGAAAGCTTGACCAGCCTCTCCAAAATTTCTAGCAAGTCCGATAAGAGCTAACAAACTAATACCATATAAAGTAAAAGCCACAAACTCTCCTATAAAGACAAAAACAAAGGCTAACAAGGGGCTTGTGTAAATATTTAAACTCATTTTTGAAACTTGGAAGTCTTTAAATATTCTTTTGTTCTTCATATTCCTGTCCTCTTTTCTTCTACTATATACTATTATTATAGCACTTTATAGTAGCAATTCAAGAAAGAAAATAAAAAACGATGTTATATTTTCTGACACAAAAAATATAAAAATTTGCCTTTTTTTACTTTTTCTGATATAATGGGAAAATATTC
>CAUUIG010000130.1:0-3425 GCA_963545095.1 uncultured Streptococcus sp. | reverse complement strand
TAAATTACTACTATTATACCATATTTTTCAAAAAAGCCAATCATAGCAAGGTTTTAGACAATTTCATCAGAAAAAGAAGCTGGAAAAATCACTTTTCCAACTCCTTGTACGGAATATTTTTACTAGTTTTACTTATTTTTTCAAACGTTCAACATCACGGGCAATAACTAATTCCTCATCTGTTGGAATAACCAAGACACGGATCTTCGCTGCGTCGGTTGAAATATCTCCCGTCACTCCAAAGACATTCTTTTCAGGATCAACGTCACAACCAAACCAAGAGATACCTGAAATAACATCTTCACGTACATCGGTTGCATTTTCTCCTACACCCGCTGTAAAGATAATAGCATCTGCACCATTTAGGACTGCAAGGTACTGCCCAATATGTTTTTGGATACGGTCAATATAGATTTCATATGCTAAGGTAGCATCATGGTCTCCTTCTTTTTTAGCAGCAATCACATCACGCATATCACTAGACTGTCCTGAAACTCCCAGGAGTCCTGACTCACGATTGAGAATATGGCTAATAGCCTCTGGCGTATTAAAGTCCTCTGTATATTGCATTAGGTAAGGAATAATAGCTGGGTCAATATCTCCTGTACGAGTTCCCATCATCACACCACCAAGTGGAGTGAATCCCATTGAAGTATCGACAGATTGACCACCCTTAACAGCTGTAATAGAAGCACCATTACCGATGTGGCAAGTAATCAATTTCAAGTCTTCTAATGGACGTCCCAAGAGTTTTGCAGCTTCTCCTGCTACAAACTGGTGGCTTGTACCATGGGCACCATATTTACGAACCTTGTTTTCTGTGTAATATTTTGTTGGTAATGGATAGCGATAAGCTTTCTCTGGCATAGTTGTGTGGAATGAAGTATCAAAAACAACTACACTGGTAATGTCTGGCAACAATTCCTTGAAGGCACGAACACCTGCTGCATTGGCTGGGTTGTGGAGAGGAGCCAACAAGCTCAACTCTTCAACTTTTTCTAAAACATCTCCCTCAACAACTGTTGATTCTTTGAAATATTCTCCACCTGCAACAACACGGTGTCCAACACCTGTAATCTCATCGTAAGCCTTGATAATATCGAAACGAATCAAGTCATCCAATAAAATTTTAACGGCTTGTGTATGATTTTCGATATCCAAAATTTGTTGTTCAGAACGGCCGTCAAATTTTACAGTTGAAATTGAATCTTTCAAACCGATACGTTCAATCAAACCTTTGGCTAACACTTTTTCCTCTGGCATTAAGTATAATTGCCATTTCAAACTTGAACTTCCTGCATTGATTGCAATTGTTTTTGTCATAACATGATACCCCTTTTTAAGCGTTTTCATCTATTATAACAAAATCTATTTTATATTTCAGTACCTTGAGTCCATTTTTGAAAATTTTCTTTAAATTTCATTAAAACACTTGCATCTTGCAAGCTAGCAAGTGGATAAACAAAAGGCTCTACTGCTATTTCACTTTTCTTCTGTAAGATAAAAATGGTCTTGGATTGTTTGGCATTGGCAAAGAGATTTTCAGGCAGACTAATCATGGCTACCAGACTCGCTTCCTCTTTCAACCAGCCTTTCAACAAATCACTTTGAGGACTGGTCAACAAATCACTCGGAGCTAGAAAAATAGCGTATCCGTCTGACTTGAGGTACTTAAGTCCTTGTTCCATGAGCAAGTGATGGGCGTAAGTATGTTCTTGACTAGAAGCAACTTGATGGCGCGACGCAACAGCATCATCAGGATAATAGCCAACAGGCAAGTCGCTGATAACCACATCACTTTCTTTGAGCATTTGTGGACGAACGGCATCTCCTTGGACAAAACCAGCCTGCAAACCAATCACATCTGCCATACTAGCCGCCAAATCAATCAGCAAATCATCCACTTCTATTCCCAAATAATCCACCTTTTTATCAAGCGAGGTCAAGAAAGTAGCCCCCAGAATTCCCATGCCAGAACCCATTTCGAGGATAGTGATTTCCTCCTCTTTAAACAGCTCTTCCACAATAAACACCAAAAGTAAAGCAATAGCATCTGGTGTAAACTGGTGATTGGCCTGCAAGGGTTCTGTTTGCCCAGCCTTCATCAAGAGAAACTGGTAGGTCTTGAGCCATTCTTCTTTGCGTAGTGCTAAACGCTTAAGAGCCTGATTGTTCTCCTTAACCTGGTTTAGCTCCGTCTTACCATCCAGATAGATGCTGTTTTGCTCCACCAAGGCGTCATAAAAGTTGGTCGTCAAATCACTTTGGATGACTTGGACATTCTCTAGTAAATATGTATAAGCTTGTTCAATTTTTTCAAAATCCATATTCCTATCTTATCAAATTTCCCTTCTTTTTTCCATCCTTATAGAAAAATCACTCCCTGACTAGGCGAGTGATTTTTGGGCTACTGTAAAAAAGAGTTCTGAATAATTTCCTTGAAACAGGTCTTCAGCGCTATAGAGGATCTGACTATGCACAGATGAAAAACCATGCTCAATTAGCTGTTTTTCCAGTTCAGCTAAATCAAATCCATGATGGTTAGCCTCTGTCTTGGTAAAATCAGCAAGTAAAAGTTGTCCGTTTTCTCTCAGATGTTGATGAAACAGTGAGAGAGCCTCATCCAAATCAGGCATATGGTGAAGAACCCTACAAACAACAATCAGGTCAAATTGCTGCTCCAAGGGGGGTTCCAGTAAATTTTGCTCAAAAAACTGGATATTCTTGATGTCTTGCTGCTCCGCTTTCAAACGAGCTTGCTCCAGCATTTTCTCCGAAGTATCCACCAATGTTACAGACTTGGCCTGCTTGGCTAGGGGCAAGGCTAATAGGCCCGTGCCACCACCGAAATCTAAAATTTCTTTGTCTGATAAAATATCAATCTGTTTCTCGACTGCTTGACATACCAAGTTTGCAAGGAAAATATTTTTAGGAGAATCGAAAGTTTCTGCTTTGTGGTTAAAATCATGTTTCATATTTTCAGTTTAGCACAAAGTAGCTTGATTGGCTAGGAATTCTCTTTCTTTTCAGACTTCTTTTCTGATTTTTTCTTCTCCGCTTTTTCGATTGGATCAGTCGCTACCTCTTCCTTTTTATCCGTTTTCTCTTCTTTGATTTTGACTGAAGGAAATAGGAACTCATACTGACTCTTAGGCGTACGAACCCTTGTCACCAAGTTTGTTTTCTTATTTTGATAGCTCACCTGACCCAGGTTAAAGGCCCGTTCCCCACTTTCTTGCTCAACCTTATCTTTGGTTCGTTTGGCCATGGCAAAAGCAATCAGCTTTTCTTTATTTAAAGCATAGTCTTGATGATGGGAAACTTGCCGATTCAAGTAAAACTGCAACAAAAGACTAAAGATAGCAGCCACGGTGACTGCATAGAGGAGAACACCTGCCTTAACTTTTTTCTTTTTCCACACGATA
>CAUUIG010000129.1:0-3429 GCA_963545095.1 uncultured Streptococcus sp. | reverse complement strand
ATCGGTCTCTTTTTAGATTTCTTGAAAACCAGTATCAGGTTCAAGTTTCAAAAAAAAAGCAAATATGATATACTAAAGAGCGAGTATTCTATTAGAATTAGGACAAGTAATATGAAACAAACGATTATTCTTTTATACGGTGGGCGTAGTGCAGAGCGCGAAGTCTCTGTCCTTTCAGCGGAAAGTGTCATGCGTGCGGTCAACTACGATCGTTTCACAGTTAAGACTTTCTTCATCAGTCAGTCAGGTGACTTTATCAAAACGCAAGAATTTAGCCAGACTCCAGGTCAAGAGGATCGTCTTATGACCAATGCGACTATTGATTGGGATAAGAAAGTTGCTCCAAGTGCTATCTATGAAGAAGGGGCAGTGGTCTTTCCAGTCCTTCATGGTCCGATGGGAGAGGATGGCTCTGTTCAAGGATTCCTTGAAGTTTTGAAAATGCCTTATGTCGGCTGCAACATCTTGTCATCTAGCCTTGCCATGGACAAAATTACGACCAAGCGTGTGTTAGAATCTGTCGGGATTGCCCAAGTTCCTTATGTGGCCATAGTTGAAGGCGATGATGTGACTGCTAAAATTGCTGAAGTTGAAGAGAAATTAACTTATCCAGTCTTCACCAAACCGTCAAACATGGGGTCTAGTGTGGGTATTTCTAAGTCTGAAAATCAAGAAGAACTCCACCAAGCCTTGAAACTTGCCTTCCAATATGACAGCCGTGTCTTGGTTGAGCAAGGAGTGAATGCCCGTGAAATCGAGGTTGGTCTCTTGGGTAACTACAATGTCAAAAGCACGCTGCCAGGAGAAGTTGTCAAAGATGTTGCCTTTTATGACTATGATGCCAAGTATATTGATAACAAAATTACTATGGACATCCCAGCCAACATCAGTGATGACGTGATAGCTGTCATGCGTCAAAATGCAGAAACAGCCTTTCGTGCGATTGGTGGCCTCGGTCTCTCTCGTTGTGATTTCTTCTATACAGATAAGGGAGAGATTTTCCTAAACGAGCTCAATACCATGCCAGGTTTTACCCAGTGGTCTATGTACCCACTGCTTTGGGACAATATGGGAATCAGTTACCCAGACCTAATCGAGCGCTTGGTTGATCTTGCCAAGGAAAGTTTTGACAAGCGCGAAGCGCATTTGCTATAACAATGAAAGAAAGGGTAGGAGCCAGAACCATCACTGCAAGGTGACTAGAGTTCTCGGACTTCAACCCTTTTTAAAGGAGTAGAAATGAAATTAACAATCCATGAAGTGGCCCAAGTTGTAGGAGCCAAAAATGATGTGACAGTTTATCCAGATAGTCCGCTAGTTAAAGCTGAGTTTGATAGTCGTTTGATTGCTACAGGGGACTTGTTTGTGCCCCTCAAGGGAGCGCGTGACGGTCATGACTTCATCGAAACAGCCTTTGAAAATGGTGTTGCAGCAACCCTGTCTGAGAAAGAGGTTGCAAATCATCCCTACATTTTAGTAGATGATGTCTTGACTGCTTTTCAAAGCCTAGCTGCCTACTATCTTGAAAAAACGGCTGTTGATGTCTTTGCTGTTACAGGTTCAAATGGCAAGACAACGACTAAGGATATGTTGGCGCATTTACTATCAACAAGCTACAAAACCTACAAAACACAAGGCAACTACAATAATGAGATTGGTCTTCCCTACACAGTTCTCCATATGCCTGAAGGAACAGAAAAGTTGGTCTTGGAGATGGGGCAGGATCACTTGGGTGATATTCATCTCTTGTCTGAATTGGCTCGTCCAAAAACAGCCATCGTGACCTTGGTTGGAGAAGCCCATTTGGCCTTTTTCAAAGACCGTTCTGAGATTGCTAAAGGAAAAATGCAAATTGCAGACGGGATGGCACCTGGTTCCTTGCTTTTAGCGCCAGCTGACACTATTGTAGAGGACTACTTGCCAACTGATAAAAAGGTGGTTTGTTTTGGTCAAGGAGCTGAGTTGGAAATTACCGACTTGGTTGAGCGTAAGGACAGTCTTACATTTAAGGCTAACTTCTTGGAACAAGCCCTTGATTTGCCAGTGACTGGTAAGTACAATGCCACTAATGCTATGATTGCGTCCTATGTTGCCCTACAAGAAGGAGTTTCAGAGGAGCAAATTCATTTGGCCTTCCAAAATCTTGAATTGACGCGTAACCGTACCGAGTGGAAGAAAGCAGCCAATGGAGCAGATATCCTATCAGATGTTTACAATGCCAATCCAACAGCTATGAAGCTGATTTTGGAGACTTTCTCTGCCATTCCAGTCAATGAAGGTGGCAAAAAAATCGCTGTCTTGGCGGATATGAAGGAACTTGGTGACCAGTCCGTTCAGCTCCATAACCAAATGATTTTAAGCCTCTCACCAGATGTGCTGGATACCGTGATTTTCTACGGAGAAGATATTGCTGAATTGGCTCAACTGGCCAGTCAAATGTTCCCAATCGGACACGTTTACTATTTCAAGAAAACAGAAGACCAAGACCAATTTGAAGACTTAGTCAAGCAGATAAAGGAAAGTCTTGGAACCAATGACCAAATCCTGCTCAAAGGCTCTAACTCTATGGATCTAGCAAAGCTGGTAGAAAGTTTAGAAACTGAAGACAAGTAATTTTGTCAAACATTTACGTATTTCTAAATTCATTTTTGACAAATAGCATGGTATAATAAAATGCAGGAAAATTTTGAATCATGAGGAAGACTAGATGAATTTATGGGATATTTTCTTTACGACCCAAGCAACAGAGCCACCCAAGTTTGATCTTTATTGGTATGTCAGTATATTTACACTCTTGGCCTTGACCTTTTATACAGCCTATCGTTATCGTGAAAAGAAGGTTTACCAACGATTTTTCCAAATCTTGCAGGCCGTTCAGTTAATCCTTCTTTATGGTTGGTATGGGGTCAATCATATGCCACTGTCAGAAAGTTTACCCTTTTACCATTGCCGTATGGCTATGTTTGTGGTGCTCTTGCTTCCTGGTCAGTCTAAATATAGGCAGTATTTTGCATTACTAGGAACATTTGGGACATTAGCAGCCTTTGTTTATCCAGTGCCAGATGCCTATCCTTTCCCCCATATTGCGATTTTATCCTTTATCTTTGGGCATTTAGCACTCTTGGGGAACTCTCTAGTTTATCTATTGAGACACTATAATGCGCGATTGTTGGATGTGAAGGGAATTTTTCTCATGACCTTTGCCCTAAATGCCTTGATTTTTGTGGTCAATTTGGTAACAGGTGGTGATTATGGATTCTTGACAAAACCACCATTGGTTGGAGACCATGGCTTAGTAGCTAATTATTTGATTGTTTCTCTGGCCTTGTCAGCGGCGATTGCGTTGACAAAGAAAATTCTAGAACTATTTTTAGAACAAGAAGCAGAAAAAATGATTGCAAAGAAAGCTTAGAAATGAGCTTTCTTTTT
>CAUUIG010000128.1:0-3482 GCA_963545095.1 uncultured Streptococcus sp. | reverse complement strand
AACACCCCAAAAGTTAGATTTTTTCTGTCTAACTTTTGGGGTGCAGTTCATTTAATAGCGTTTTTATAGTCGTTTTTTCGTGCTATAATACATAGAAAAAGCCCAAGCACTTAGGCTCAGGCTTTCATCTTAATGATCACGGTCACATGAAATGAATTTGATTTTATAATAATCCGCTCGTTTATAAGTTTCGCTGTATGCGAGAACTTGGCCAGTAGATTCTAGCCTAGTAGTCTTGGTTTGTAAAACGGTTGGGAATCGCTCATCGACTCCGAGGGCCGAAGCCGCATGTTCTGGAGTTGGAAATGTTATTTCATTGATTTCTTCAAAATGTTCATCATTCATGTGAATGTGGTAATCTGATTTGAAACGGTTATAGATAGAACTATAATATTCAAGATTTGGATAATTTGCGTTGATGTATTGTTCTGGAATGTAAGATGTGTGGTAGATGTAGACAACACCACCTGTTTCGCGTACGCGTTCAATCTTGTAGTAGAACTGATCTCCGCGTAGTCCGAGTTTTTCTAAGTAGCTTAGTTTGTTTCCGCGCTCAATAGAAAGGACAGTAACTTTATCATCTTTAGTTTCAAAAACTTCTACATCTGAAAACTCTACGAGTTTGTGTTTGCGTGCGCGTGAAACGAATGTACCCTTTCCTTGTTGGCGGACAATATAGCCATCTTTGGCAAGGTCGTTTAAAGCGCGAACAACTGTGATAGAACTAACATCATACATTGCAATCAATTCAGCTTCAGTGTAGAATTTATCTCCACTGGCAAATTGACCAGAAATGATTTTGTTCTTTAACTCATCTTTAATATATTGATACTTTGGAATTGCCATGTTTTCACCTCGATTTTCCTTTTCCACTAAAAATTTTACCATAAAATTGAAAAGAATAGTAGAGTTTTGAATAAAAAAATTAGAATAATAGGGTATAAGGTTAATTTACATCGAAATTAATAGAAAAACATACATTTTTATACATGGTTTTTAAAGGATGCTATTGTTATAAATTAGAGGTTTTTATAAGTTTTTTGTGTAAAAGTTAGTTAAAAATGAAAAAAATTGTGAAAACCTATTGACAAATGCAGGATATTGAGATATATTTACTATATCAACAAATGAAAGCGTGAACTTTAATTGTCAGAAGGTAATAATATGACACGATTTGAGATTAGGGACGATTTCTATTTAGATAGGAAACCGTTCAAGATTTTGTCCGGCGCCATCCATTATTTTAGGATTCCGCCAGAAGATTGGTCTCATTCGCTCTACAACTTGAAGGCTCTTGGTTTTAACACAGTAGAGACTTACGTTGCTTGGAATCTACACGAACCCCGTGAGGGTGAGTTTAACTTTGAAGGAGCTCTGGATTTGGAGAGATTTCTCCAAACAGCACAAGATTTAGGCCTCTATGCTATTGTACGTCCGTCACCATTTATCTGTGCGGAGTGGGAATTCGGTGGCTTACCAGCTTGGCTTTTAACCAAGAATATGCGAATTCGCTCATCCGACCCAGCATATATCGAGGCAGTTGGTCGTTACTATGATCAATTATTGCCAAGATTGGCTCCACATTTATTGGACAATGGTGGCAATATCCTCATGATGCAGGTTGAAAATGAGTATGGTTCTTATGGAGAAGATAAGGCTTATCTGAGAGCCATTCGGCAGTTGATGGAAGATCGTGGGGTAACCTGTCCACTCTTTACATCAGATGGCCCATGGAGAGCTACTCTGAAAGCGGGAACCTTAATCGAAGACGACCTCTTTGTAACAGGGAACTTTGGTTCTAAGGCACCTTACAACTTTTCACAGATGCAGGAATTCTTTGATGAGCATGGCAAGAAATGGCCACTCATGTGTATGGAGTTCTGGGATGGCTGGTTCAACCGTTGGAAAGAACCGATTATCACACGGGATCCAAAAGAATTGGCAGATGCAGTTCGAGAGGTTTTGGAACAAGGCTCCATCAATCTCTACATGTTCCATGGTGGTACAAACTTTGGCTTCATGAATGGTTGCTCGGCTCGAGGGACCTTGGACTTACCACAAGTCACATCATATGATTACGATGCCCTTCTGGATGAAGAAGGAAATCCAACGGCTAAGTACTTGGCAGTCAAGAAGATGATGGCAACACATTTTCCAGAGTATCCGCAGTTGGAACCGCTCTATAAGGAAAGTATGAAAGTGAATGCTATTCCACTAGTTGAAAAAGTTTCCTTGTTTGAAACCTTGGATAGCTTATCTAGTCCAGTAGAAAGCCTTTATCCTCAAAAGATGGAGGAGTTGGGACAAAGTTATGGCTATCTACTCTATCGAACAGAAACAAACTGGGATGCAGAAGAAGAAAGACTTCGTATCATTGATGGTCGGGATAGGGCTCAGCTTTATATCGATGGTCAGTGGGTTGAAACCCAATATCAAACCGAGATTGGGGAAGATATTTTTTATCAAGGTCAAAAGAAAGCGCTATCTAGACTGGATATCTTGGTAGAAAATATGGGGCGTGTCAACTATGGGCACAAGTTCTTAGCGGATACGCAACGTAAGGGAATTCGGACAGGGGTTTGTAAGGATTTGCACTTCTTACTAAACTGGAAACACTATCCACTTCCACTAGATAATCCTGAGAAAATTGATTTTTCAAAAGGATGGACAGAAGGACAACCAGCCTTTTACGCTTATGACTTTACAGTCGAAGAGCCAAAAGATACTTACCTAGACTTGTCTGAGTTTGGTAAGGGAGTTGCCTTTGTCAATGGGCAGAATCTAGGACGTTTTTGGAACGTCGGCCCGACCCTCTCGCTTTATATCCCTCATAGCTATCTCAAGGAAGGTGATAACCGCATCATCATCTTTGAAACAGAAGGTGAATATAAAGAAGAGATTCATTTAACTCGTAAACCTACACTAAAACACATAAAGGGGGAAAACTTATGACAATTGTAGGATGCCGTATCGATGGACGTTTGATCCACGGACAAGTAGCCAATCTTTGGGCTGGAAAACTAAATGTTTCACGTATTATGGTTGTAGATGACGAAGTTGTCAACAACGACGTTGAAAAGAGTGGTTTGAAACTAGCGACACCACCAGGTGTGAAATTGAGTATTTTGCCAATTGAAAAAGCGGCAGCCAATATTCTTGCTGGTAAATACGATAGCCAACGTCTCTTTATCGTTGCTCGTAAACCAGACCGTTTCCTTGGTTTGGTAGAAGCAGGTGTACCACTTGAAACCCTTAATGTTGGGAATATGTCTCAAACACCAGAAACTCGCGCCATCACACGTTCTATCAACGTAGTGGATAAGGATGTGGAAGACTTCCACAAACTGGCAGAAAAAGGTGTTAAACTTACTGCTCAAATGGTTCCAAATGATCCAGTTTCAGACTTTTTGAGCTTATTAAAATAGGAAAAAATTTTTAGGAGGTCATTGTTATGATACAATGGTGGCAAATTTTACTTCTCA
>CAUUIG010000127.1:0-3823 GCA_963545095.1 uncultured Streptococcus sp. | reverse complement strand
TTTTTGATGATACTCCGACAGAAGTCGAATTCCAACTTTTTAACTCATTTGCCAAAACCTATCGTGGTCACGGAACAGACCTAGCCCTTGTTGCTGGTATTTTAGGCATGGATACAGATAATCCTGAAATCCCAAATAGCTTGGAAATTGCCCACAAGCGCGGCATCAAGATTGTCTGGACCATTCAGAAAGACAGCAATGCCCCTCACCCAAACACTACTAAAATTACCGTTAAAAATGTCCACAAGACCATCAGCGTAACTGGTATTTCTATCGGTGGAGGAAATATTCAGGTCACCGAACTCAATGGCTTTGCCGTCTCTCTCAATATGAATACACCGACTATCATCATCGTTCATCAAGATATTCCAGGTATGATTGCCCTCGTTACAGAGGCACTTTCTCGCTATGATATCAATATCGCCCAGATGAATGTTACTCGTGAAAAAGCTGGTGAAAAAGCCATTATGATTATCGAAGTTGACAGTCGCAACTGTGATGAGGCCATCGAAGAAATTCGAAAAATCCCTCATCTCCACAATGTCAATTTCTTTAAATAGGAGGAAGCATGTTTTATTCTATCAAAGAATTGGTCGAGCAATCAGATTTGGACTTTCAAGGAAATGTCGCAGAACTCATGATTACAACAGAGTTTGAATTGACCGGTCGCGAACGTGAAGAAGTCCTCCTTCTCATGGAACGCAATCTAGAAGTCATGAAAGCCTCTGTCCAACTTGGCCTCAATGAAAATAAATCTCGTAGTGGCCTGACAGGTGGAGATGCTGCTAAACTGGATCACTATATCAAAAGTGGAAAAACTCTGTCAGATTACACGATTCTCTCTGCTACCCGAAATGCCATTGCAGTCAATGAACACAATGCCAAAATGGGCTTGGTTTGTGCCACTCCGACCGCAGGAAGTGCTGGCTGTCTCCCTTCCGTTCTCACTGCTGCTATTGAAAAATTAGACCTCAACCACGAGCAACAGCTGGATTTCCTCTTTGCTGCCGGTGCCTTTGGACTAGTCATCGCAAATAATGCCTCTATCTCAGGTGCTGAGGGCGGTTGCCAGGCCGAAGTCGGTTCTGCCTCTGCTATGAGTGCTGCAGCCTTGACTCTAGCTGCCGGTGGGACACCCTACCAAGCCAGTCAAGCCATTGCCTTTGTCATTAAAAATATGCTAGGCCTCATCTGTGACCCTGTTGCCGGCTTGGTTGAAGTTCCCTGTGTTAAACGTAATGCCATGGGAGCTTGCTTTGCCTTCATCGCAGCAGACATGGCCTTGGCAGGGATCGAATCTAAAATTCCTGTAGATGAAGTTATCGATGCCATGTACCAAGTAGGAGCAAGCATGCCAACTGCCTTTCGTGAAACAGCTGAAGGTGGACTCGCTGCCACCCCTACTGGTCGTCGCCTCCAAAAAGAAATTTTCGGAGAATAAGCTTATCAAATAGGAGAAACCATGACCTCTATCTCAGCTATCTTTTTCGATCTGGATGGAACCCTCGTTGACAGTTCTATCGGGATTCACAATGCCTTTACTCATACTTTTAAGGAACTGAGGGTACCTAGTCCTGATGCCAAAACCATTCGTAGTTTTATGGGACCGCCTCTCGAAAGTAGTTTTGCGACCTGCCTTTCCAAAGAACAAATTTCTGAGGCTGTTCAGATATACCGTTCTTACTACAAGGCAAAAGGCATCCATGAAGCTCAACTCTTTCCTCAGATTGTAGACTTGCTTGAGAAGTTATCGAGCAATTACCCTCTTTATATCACCACGACAAAGAATACTCCAACCGCTCAAGACATGACTAAAAACTTGGGAATCCATCATTTCTTTGATGGCATTTATGGTTCCAGCCCTGAAGCACCCCATAAGGCCGATGTCATTCGCCAAGCCTTACAGACACATCAACTAGCACCAGAACAAGCCATCATCATCGGAGATACCAAGTTTGATATGCTGGGAGCTCAAGAAACAGGCATTCAGAAATTGGCCGTCACTTGGGGATTTGGAGAGCAGGCAGATTTGCTAAACTATCAACCTGATTATATCGCCCACAAACCCTTAGAAGTTTTGGAGTATTTTCAATAACATAGACTGGGCAACAACCCCATTTCAGAAGAAAATGGAGCAAGTTTCTACATAACAAAACGCATATTACCAAGGTTTCAATACCTGATAATATGCGTTTTTCTTTTTTATTCAACGTGGGTGGTTTGATTGGCAAAGGCGATAATGGCTTGCTTCAACTCATCTCCACTGAGAGTTCTGAACTCTTCAATCTTTTTATCGATAGCTTCTAGAGGCATAACATTAACCTTACCAACAAAAATCTTATCCATAACTTGGTTATCAACCAATTCGGTCGAAACCAAGAGTTCTTCGTAGAGTTTTTCGCCTGGACGGATTCCAACTTCAACGATTGGAATTTCGCTTTCGGTGTGTCCACTTAGAAGGACCATTTTCTTAGCCAAGTCATAAATCTTGACTGGTTTGCCCATATCAAGGATAAAGACTTCCCCATCTTTGGCATAAGCACCAGCATGGATAACCAGACGGCTAGCTTCTGGAATGGTCATAAAGTAACGGGTCATGCGGAAGTCTGTCACCGTTACAGGCCCACCTTCAGCAATCTGGCGTTCAAAGACTGGAATCACACTACCACGGCTACCAAGAACATTCCCAAAACGAACCGCACAGTAGGTCGATTGGCTACGTTGGTTAAAGCCAGTGACAATCAACTCAGCCACGCGCTTGGTTGCTCCCATAACATTTGGTGGATTAACCGCCTTATCTGTCGAAATCATAACCATCTTAGGTACTTTGGCTTCATCAACAGCTCTAGCAACATTGTAGGTTCCACGGATATTGTTTTTGAAGGCTTCTTTTGGATTGCGCTCCATCATCGGAACGTGCTTGTGGGCAGCCGCATGATAAACAATAGCTGGCTTGTACTGCTCAAAGACTTGCAAGAGACGGTCATAGTCTTGAATGTCCGCAATCACAGGTACATAATCAATCCCTTGGAACTTACGAATCAATTCATGATAAACAAGGTAGATTGAGTTTTCCCCATGACCGAGCAAGACGATGCGTTCAGGATTGAAACGACTAACTTGGCGACAGATTTCAGAACCGATTGAGCCACCAGCCCCTGTAACCAAGATTGTCTTACCTGTCAGTTCTACGCCTAGACGCGATTCGTCAAGTCGAATTTCCTGGCGGCCCAAAAGGTCCGTAATATCAATCTTCTGGAATCCTCCACCTGCTTGGTGAAGTCCCTGAACAACAGTTTCAACCTTAGGCATCTTGTAACATTTGACACCCAGTTTATTACACATCTGCAAGATACGCTCATATTCTGACGGATTAAGCGACGGAATCGCAACGATCACACGCTCGATTTGGTGGCGTTTGGCTAATTCAGGCAGATTATCATAAGAGCCCAAAACAGGGATACCACCAAGCTTTTGACCCTTTTTCTTTTCATCCTTATCCAAAATACCAACAAGTTCCAAATCACTGGTTGGGTGTTGGTAACTGTTCATAAAGAGGGCACCACCATCACCAGCACCAATCAAGAAAGTCCGACGATGTTCTCCATCACCACTACCTTTTTTGCGTCTGGAGTAGATTAGCTGCCAAGTAATCCGTGGCAATAAAATCAAGAAAGTACTCAACAAGATAAAGAGCACAATAAAACGGATGGAGAAGAGTGGCAAGAAGGCATAGCAGATACTATATGACAAGACGCTACTGGCAGTCACACCAAAAAAGATTTTCATGAAATCCGTAATCTTGCTGTAACGACTAATACTA
>CAUUIG010000126.1:0-3907 GCA_963545095.1 uncultured Streptococcus sp. | reverse complement strand
AACAACACAAAAAAGTTATCCTTGTTGGTGATGGTGCTGTAGGTTCATCTTACGCCTTCGCTCTTGTTACTCAAGGAATCGCACAAGAACTTGGTATTATTGAAATTCCTCAATTGTTTGAAAAAGCAGTTGGTGATGCTGAAGACCTTAGCCACGCGCTTGCATTTACTTCACCAAAGAAAATCTACGCTGCTAAATACGAAGACTGTGCGGACGCTGACCTTGTTGTTATCACTGCTGGTGCTCCTCAAAAACCAGGTGAAACTCGTCTTGACCTTGTAGGTAAAAACCTTGCTATCAACAAATCAATCGTAACTCAAGTTGTTGAATCAGGTTTCAATGGTATCTTCCTTGTTGCTGCTAACCCAGTTGACGTCTTGACTTACTCAACTTGGAAATTCTCTGGATTCCCTAAAGAACGCGTTATCGGTTCAGGTACTTCACTTGATTCAGCTCGTTTCCGTCAAGCACTTGCTGAAAAAATCGGTGTTGATGCTCGTTCAGTCCATGCCTACATCATGGGTGAACACGGTGACTCAGAATTTGCTGTTTGGTCACATGCTAACGTTGCTGGTGTTAAATTGGAACAATGGTTGCAAGCAAACCGTGACTTAGATGAAGCTGACCTTGTGGAACTCTTCATTTCTGTTCGTGACGCTGCTTACTCAATCATCAACAAAAAAGGTGCAACATACTACGGTATCGCTGTAGCCCTTGCTCGTATCACAAAAGCTATCCTTGATGATGAAAATGCTGTTCTTCCACTTTCAGTATTCCAAGAAGGTCAATACGGAGTTGAAAACGTCTTTATCGGTCAACCAGCTATCGTTGGTGCACACGGTATCGTTCGTCCAGTAAACATTCCATTGAACGACGCAGAAACTCAAAAAATGCAAGCATCTGCAAAAGAATTGCAAGCTATCATTGATGAGGCATGGAAAAATCCTGAATTCCAAGCAGCTTCAAAAAACTAATTTAACTATATACAACTCCTTGAATCATCAGGGAGTTGTTTTTTTATATTTAAACCTAATATCTGATTTACGTTCGCTTCTACAAGATAGCATAGCTTGTATAAGCCATAAAAACATTAAAACAACAACTGTAATCTACACTCAAATTACAAATGACATGAAACAAACACTGATTAATTCACTTGATACTGTCTCATTAAATCGAAAGTAAAAAGTTTTGCCCCCTTTTTGTCCCCTGACACAAAAAAGACCTATCATACAGGCTAGAAAGCTTGATATGATAGGCTCTTTTTATTTTAATTAACGTACTGTACGAATACGCATTGTGTTTGTACGTACAGCTTCTCCAACTGGTACACCAGCTACGATAACGATATCGTCACCAGATTGTACAAGACCTGCTTCAACTGCTTTACGTTCAGCAATTTCAAACATATCATCAGTTGATGATGGAGCTTCAGTCAACATTGGGATAACACCCCAGTTCAACATCAATCCACGTTCTGTCAATTCGTCGAATGTCAATGCCAAGATATCAGCATTTGGACGGTATTTAGAAATCAAACGTGCAGTGTGACCTGTCTTAGTAAGAGTTACAACCAATTTGATATCCATTGAGTTAGTAGCATCTTTAACAGCTGAAGCCATTACTTCTGTCTTAGAGTTACGTTCGAATGAATCTGAGTTCAAACGTCCGTATTCGTTAAGAAGAGTTTGAGCGTTCTTGTCGATAGTAGCCATTGTAGTTACTGACTCAAGTGGGTATTTACCGTTTGCAGACTCACCTGAAAGCATTGTAGCGTCAGTTCCGTCGATAACAGCGTTAAATACGTCTGATACTTCTGAACGAGTTGCACGTGGTTTTTCAGTCATTGTTTCAAGCATGTTTGTTGCAGTGATAACAACTTTACCTGCAGCATTGACTTTCTTGATGATCATTTTTTGGTAAACTGGAACCATTTCGAATGGTACTTCGATACCCATGTCACCACGAGCGATCATGATACCGTCAGCAGCTTCAATGATTTCATCCAAGTTATCGATACCTTGTTGGTTTTCGATTTTAGCGAACAATTGAACGTGACCGTTACCAGTTTCTTCACAGATTGCACGAACTTCGTTAACGTCTTTTGCAGTACGTACGAATGAAATCGCGATGAAGTTGATACCTTGTTCAAGACCAAAGCGGATGTCATCGTTATCACGTTCAGCAAGAGCTGGGAAAGGAATTTTAGTGTTAGGAATGTTAACACCTTTTTGTTTAGCAATTACGCCATCGTTTTCAACTTCAACTTCAAACTCACGAGCTGCGTCATCTTTAGCAACCACACGAAGACCAAGTTTACCATCGTCAACCAAAACTTGACGACCAACTTCAACATCATCATAGATATCAAGAGCACCAGCAACGTTCAATGCAATCACATCACGAGTTGATTTGATTCCTTGTTTAGTTGCAACACGGATTTTCTCACCAGTTTTGTATGAGTACTCTTTTGCATCTCCTTCAAACAATTCTGTACGGATTTCTGGTCCTTTTGTGTCAAGAAGGAAACCAACTTTTTTACCTGCAAGTTTTTCAGCAAGTTTAACAGTCGCCATACGATCACCTTGTTCTTGGTGGTCACCGTGTGAGAAGTTGAAACGGAATGTGTTAGCACCAGCTTCAATCAATTTAGCAATGTTTTTAGCTGAAGCTTCAACATCAAGTTTTTCACCCCAGTATCCGTCCTCACCGAATTTTTTACCACCACGGATTTCTACCGCAGGACCCAAAGTTGCAACGATTTTTACACGTTTGTTCATGATTTTTGTGACTCCTTTATATATATGACCTTTTTGGTCTTATTAACTAAATTGTAAATTATGACAAGCTCTTATTCAAGCTAGATAGCTCAATATCGGCTTTGTGTGGATTGTTAACCACAATCTTACCTTCTGCAGTAAGGCTAAACAATGCTCCTTCTTCTGCAGTACCAAGAATTGGATTTTCAACCATTTTTTCGTTACGGATACCAACCGCAACACCACCGATACCTTCTTTAAGAAGTTTAACAGCATGCGCACCCATACGTGACGCCAATACACGGTCACGCGCTGTTGGAGAACCACCACGTTGAATATGTCCAAGTTCTGTCACACGAAGGTCGCTTGTATCTCCAGCTTCTTTTAGTTTTTGACCAAATTCAGCCGCTGACATCACACCTTCAGCCAAGACGATGATGTTGTGTTTTTTACCACACTCATAACCACATTTAATGCTTTCTACGATATCTTCAATCTTGAATCCTTCTTCAGGAATGATGATTTCATCAGCACCAGTTGCAATACCAGCCCAAAGAGCGATATCACCTGCGTTACGTCCCATAACTTCGATAACAAAAGTACGACGGTGACTTGATGATGTATCACGAATCTTATCGATAGCATCCATAGCAGTTGTAACCGCTGTGTCAAAACCGATTGTAAAGTCAGTACCAACGATATCGTTATCGATTGTACCTGGAAGACCGATAGCTGGGAAGCCATGTTCAGTCAAACGCATAGCGCCATGGTAAGAACCGTCACCACCGATAACAACTACACCTTCAATTCCGTGTTTTTTCAATTGCTCAATCCCTTTAAGTTGCCCTTCAAGTTGAGCGAACTCTGGGTAACGAGCTGAGTGAAGGAAAGTACCACCACGAGAAATGATGTCTCCTACTGAAGCTGCATCTAGGGGATGAATTTCACCGGCAACCATACCAGCATATCCGTCATAGATACCAAACACTTCCATTCCTTCTGAAATTGCTTGACGAACAACTGCACGGATAGCAGCGTTCATACCAGGTGCGTCTCCGCCACTAGTCAAAACAGCAATACGTTTCATATTGGTTTATGCTCCTTTTTCTTTTAACATTCTTATTGATTATACCACATTTGATTTTAAA
>CAUUIG010000125.1:0-3951 GCA_963545095.1 uncultured Streptococcus sp. | reverse complement strand
CTTCTCAATCACAAGCTGGAGTAACTTCTGAACTTGCAAAACCAGTAGCATCAGAAACAGCTTCAAACAGAGAGACATCTGTACGTAAAGCAGATACAGCTAATACTACAGCTGATGCAGCTCTTTCAAAAGTTATCACTGACAGCCTTGCATCTCTACAAGCAGTTGAAACTCGTTTGAGTCAAATCACTTCAACAACTTCAAGCTTGGTGGATACGACGACAACAGCTGCCGTAGCGACTACGGTATCTGCTGAGAGCAACAAGAAAGCTGAAGAAGACCGCAAACGTCTGTCTAAAATCTCTGCTTCTATGGGTGAATTCCTAGCTAGGTCTATCGGTTTACCTAACATGGATTCAGCAGTTACTAAAGTTAACGCAGCCGTAACAGCTATCGAAGAAGCTTTGAAAAATCCAAACGCAGACCTTACAGCCGTTATCAGGCAAGCAAAAGCTGCAGAAGCTTCAATCGCCAATGCAGTGCTCCGCGCCCATAACGGCAAACGTAGTGTGCTAAATGGCAGACAGATGGAGAGAGGATCACAAACTCGTGCCATTAATACACAGGTTGGTTCACGTGCGGTAGGAGAGGCTAATGAGAATCGTGCAAATGGCGAAAACTTAAAATCTTACGTATCTGGTTATAATGCTTCTGCAGAGAATTATTTGCGAGATCACGTGGCTGTTTCATCGAAGCCTGTATATGATGCAAATGGTAAAGTAACCTCTATCATTTGGACAGTTATTGCCAATCCGCTTGCTAATCGTGGCTATACTAATGTGATTAAGTGGATGCAGGTTCCAGACCAGCTAGAGATGCCTGATACTATTACCACGTCAGCTTATAAAAATCAAATAACAAGTACAACAGTAAAACCAAATGTGAATTTCGCCGACCTTCCTGTTGATGCGGCACATCCGCTTGACTTGCCAGATAAATTTGGTGCGACTGTTGCGAAGGGTAATGATGGATTTGCTAAACAGGGGTCAGAAACATACGATAGAAATCAGTTTTCAGGTGGAGGTAAAGGCATTGTTTCTCTTTACCATCCAGATGAATCTAAAAACTTGCTAAAAGCTTTATCTGATAATAATGACCGATGGAAACAACCAATCTGGAACGAAATTTCTCCAGCAATCGTTCCGCGTATTTCAGACCCACGTACTATTTGGCAAACGATTAATATCGGTGGAACGCAAAGTGAAGTAAACGTAACACGCTTTGAAACAAGAGTAAAACCAGGTGTCACTGGTGACCAAATAAAAAATATGAAACTGTTATTTGGTTTAGGTTCACCAGGTACGACCTTTGCAACAGTGGGACTCCACACCAATCCTCTTGGGATGAGCTACGAACAAGCTTATCCACTAGCCGCGGCAGACAATGGGAAATATTTTGTTAAACAGGTGGAAGAACCGTATGTTACCAATGACTATGCTTCTGCAGGTTTGAAATGGTGGTATTCAAATAACGATACAAGTCAAGCCTTTACGGATCCGAACCAATATTTAGTAAGAAAAGGTACTAATGATTATGGTGGTGATAAGTTACCTAGAAACTCACAAATAGAGTGGAGAGATTCTAACGGTCAACCAATTGATAAGAAGAATGTTGGACGCACTCCAGGGGTCTTTAACAATAAGCTACATGTAACCTTCCCAGATAATACAACAAAAGATGTGGATACGCAGTTTATCGTTAAGCCTCACACTCCGAAAATTACCAATAAGTTAGTTGAAGGTAAGGAACAACAAGATATTCACGTTGAGAAAGCAGCTCCTAATCAGAAAGTTTACCTCTACGAAAATGGTGTCAAAATTCAAGAAGCAACGGCTGATAGTAACGGTCAAGTGACCTTCCGTAATGTTACCTTAAAAAACAATGCAGACTACAAGGCTCAAACGGTAATTGAAAATCAACCACGTTACACCGATCGAAATGGAGTAGAGAAGACATCTGTTGAATCTGATTATAGTAATACAGTTCGCGCAACTAATATTGATAAGACTGGACCTGTTGTTACAGCAGGAGACAACGGACAAATCAATTTGACTGTTGGACAACCAGCTAATGTCCGCTTGTCAGCTTCTGATGTGACGACTGGTAACTCAGGCATGAGGACCCTTACTTACGATGCAGGTCAGTCTAGAGGAACCACTCTTGATAACTCAAATACAAGCTTTAACGGTGTTTTGACACCAAGCAGAGCTGTTAGAAATAATGATAACTCTATGTCGACTACTTTGACAGGTACTCCTAACAAAGTGGGTCTTTATGAGAATGTGAAGGTGATCGCTACAGATACGCTTGGTAATACAACCGAGAAAATTGTTAAAGTTGCTGTTAAACCAGCTCCTCCAACAATTGAAACCAACCTTGATAGTAGAGTTGGACAACGAGTGGATGTTGTAGTGAATGTAGGAACAGGTATCCCAAATAACTCAACGGTTACCCTTCAGGGTCCAAATAATACCAGCTATACGGGTAGAGTTTCAAATGGGAAAGCAACAGTTACCGTACCATCTGTACTCGGTGGTTCGTATGTAGCTAAGACAACTGTAGCCTTACCAAATAACAAGGGAAATTTGGAGTCAGAATTTGGTGATCCTGCAATCTCAACTCGTGATGCTATTCCTCCTGTTATTAAGGGAGTTCCAGCTAATAAAACAATTGAAATTGTTTCAGGTGATTCTGTCGATGTGCCTCTAACCGTTTCAGATAATGAGACAGGTAATTCGGGTATTAAAGCTTTCAGGGGAATGCTCATGGCAAACAGCTCTCCGCTAACTGATCCTAGTGTTGGTTCGCTTTCGCTAACTAATACTAGAAATGCTGATAAGACGATTTCGAGTCGAGTTCGAGGAACTATTAATAAAGTTGGACTATTTCAATACTTCCTTTCTGCAATAGATGGGTCAGACAATCCTGGTACAGAAACTTTGCAAGTGAGAGTTAATCCTAGTCGACCAACTGTAAGTAACAATCTAACCGAAGAAGGTGGTATGCCATCGAATATCACGGTAACAGATATTGTTCCGCAGGCCACGAATGTAACAGTGACAGTAGGGACTAAAACGTTTACTAAGCCGATTACAGCTGGTACACCTAGTGTAACTTTTACACCAACCGAGCTTGGTTTCGAGAATGGCTTGTTGCCAAACAATGCAACAGTTACTGCCAAAGTTTCAGCGCCAGGTTTAAATGTTAGTGCTAGCATACCTTTTGAATCTGCAGCAAGTGAACCTGTAACCATCACACCAGAAACAGAAAAACCAGTTATTAACTATTCATTTGAAGTGTTAGATAAGACAACCAATACTTGGAAACCAGTTCCTTCTACAACTAACTCAGACGGTAACACGGATTATTCTATCTATTCAGGCGATGAACTTCGTGTGAAAACCACCGTTACAGATAACAGTGGAAAAGTTAAGACGGTCACATTTGGTGATAAAATAAGTTGGAAAAATGACTTGTTTGATTTTCCTGCTTGGGGAAGAAGTACAGGTGGTACCTTCAGAGATACGGTGACGAATGCATCGGAAACAGCTCCGTATACGGGAACATCTACTGTAACGATGGGAGAAAATGTTGTTTGGGCACCTAATAAGACTCTGACTCGTCAAGTTAATGCTGTCGATGGAGCAAATAACACATCTAGCACCGAGACATTTATTATCCGTCATGCAAGTCTTGCAGTTAAAAATGCAAATCTCAATCCAACTGAAAAGGCAACAGTCAATGACTTGAGCAGTCCAACAGAACCTGAAAAAGCAGCTCTGATAGCTAATATTAAGGCAGCTCATGGTGTTGATGGTCGTATCAAGAATGTTACGATAACTGGCGATACTGCAACTATCCAATATAAGGATGACACGACTCGTACACTCAAGGTGGCAGATATTGCTAAACCAAAAGCTCCAACGGTTACAAATGATTTGTCAAATCAAG
>CAUUIG010000124.1:0-3998 GCA_963545095.1 uncultured Streptococcus sp. | reverse complement strand
AACCAAATATGTTGGTTATTCGTACAGAAGAGCCAGCTGGTCAAGGAATTAAAAATAAATTGGCCCAGTTCTGCGATGTGGCACCAGAAGCCGTTATCGAATCCTTGGATGTTGAACATCTTTATCAAATTCCATTGAACTTGCAGGCACAAGGTATGGACCAAATTGTCTGTGACCATTTGAAATTAGATGCACCAGCAGCGGATATGACAGAATGGTCAGCCATGGTGGACAAGGTCATGAACCTCAAGAAACAAGTTAAAATTTCCCTTGTTGGTAAGTATGTTGAGTTGCAAGATGCCTACATTTCTGTGGTTGAAGCCTTGAAACACTCTGGTTATGCCAACGACGCAGAAGTTAAGATTAATTGGGTCAATGCCAATGATGTGACAGCAGAGAATGTAGCAGAGCTTTTGTCTGATGCGGACGGAATCATCGTACCAGGTGGTTTTGGTCAACGTGGTACAGAAGGGAAAATCCAAGCCATCCGCTATGCGCGTGAAAATGATGTTCCAATGTTGGGAGTCTGCTTGGGAATGCAGTTGACATGTATCGAGTTTGCTCGTCACGTTTTAGGGCTTGAAGGTGCCAATTCTGCAGAGCTTGCACCAGAAACAAAATACCCTATCATTGATATCATGCGTGATCAGATTGATGTTGAGGATATGGGTGGAACCCTTCGTTTGGGGCTTTATCCATCTAAGTTGAAACGTGGCTCTAAGGCAGCAGCTGCTTATCATAATCAAGAAGTAGTGCAACGCCGTCACCGTCACCGTTATGAGTTTAACAACGCCTTCCGTGAGCAGTTTGAGGCAGCAGGTTTTGTCTTCTCAGGTGTTTCTCCAGACAATCGTTTGGTTGAAATTGTGGAAATTCCTGAACATAAATTCTTTGTGGCTTGCCAGTATCACCCTGAACTTTCCAGCCGTCCAAACCGCCCAGAAGAACTCTACACTGCTTTTGTCACTGCAGCAGTTGAGAACAGTAATTAGCATAATCAGAACCTTTGAGAACAATCTCAGAGGTTTTTTGATTGCATATTTAGGATAATATTTGCAAATTAAAAACATAGTGATATAATTAACATAACAAAAGTTAAGGAGGATTTACAATGAAAAAAATCACACTATTTGGTTTGTCTCTAGCAGGCCTAGCTTTACTGGCTTTTCCTCATTCAGGGCAGGCATTTGAGCTTAAAGAAGAATGGGTTGTTAAGTGTGGAGTACAGTATCAAGATGGCAAGATTCTTCGGTTTAACAATGGTCATGAAGTGGATATCAAAGTCTTGGATTTGCCAAAAACTGAGAAAATCGAGTGGACGGTTAGTCTCGATGGTCAAGATCAGACAGTCAATTTTCTAGGTCAAGAAAAGGACAAGTCTATGATTGGTATAGAAGGGCGTTACCTGAATTTCTATGTTCCATATGGCTATAGAGGAGATATCAAGGTAGAAGCCAAGAGCGGAAACGAAGTGAAGACCTGGTCAACGAAAGTTGTGGATGATATTCATAATGATAGTGGAAAGAGAGGCTACTACCGTATTGAAGAATCAAATGATCAATACACTTACATCGATGCTAAATGGGATTATCAAACCAAGACTTACACTGCCACCCTACCAGAGACTGTCAATGGTCAAAAAGTCTTTGCTTGGGCAGACTATGCCAATGGTGAGTTGAAACTTGAAAAACAAAAGTCTATTAGTCATAAATATGATGATGGAGGATCTTTCAAAGAACTTTATCCGATTGTAAAAGCAGAAAGCTGGCTAAAATCAAACCAAAACTGGTACTATCAAAAACAGGGTCAATTAGTGCAGAATGCTTGGGTTAAGGACAAGGGAACTTGGTACTTTATGAACGATAAAGGAGTCATGTTCAATCAAACTTGGCTCTATCAAGGTGGCAACTGGTATGCCTTTAAATCTTCGGGATCCATGATTGCTAGTGATTGGCTTTACGACCAAGGCAAGTGGTACTATTTATCAACTTCAGGATCCATGAAAGCAAGCACTTGGGTTTATGATAAGGGAGAATGGTATTATGTAAGTTCTTCTGGTGCCATGCTTGCGAATGATTGGATCAAAGACAATGGTAAGTGGTATTATCTAGCTTCATCAGGTAAGATGCTTCGCAATACCTACACACCAGATGGCTACTACGTTGGCAACTCAGGTGCCTGGCAATAAGAATAAGAAGTCCTTTTCCTGCAAGGAAGAGGCTTTTTACTTGCTTTTCTGCTGCTTCCTCATTTGTCCTGAAGCGTTTTTTGTGTTAAAATGAATGGTATGAAAGCTAAAAAAATGTGGATGGCAGGTCTGACCCTGCTTGGTATTGGGAGCCTTGCCCTTGCTACGAAAAAAGTTGCAGATGACCGTAAGCTCATGAAGACTCAGGAAGAGTTGACAGCGATTGTGCGAGACCATTTTTCAGACATGGGGGAAATTGCGACCCTCTATGTTCAAGTTTATGAAAGCAGTCTAGAGAGATTGGTTGGCGGTGTCATTTTTGAGGATGGCCGTCATTATACCTTTATCTATGAAAATGAAGACCTAGCCTATGAGGAGGAAGTCTTATGATACAACCAGCAAGTTTAGAAGAATTAGCATCTTTAGTAGAAAAAGATGGCAAGAAAGTCTTTCTTTTTGTGGCGGACTGGTGTGGCGATTGTCGTTATATCTATCCGGCCTTGCCAGAAATTGAGGAGACTAATCCAGAGTTCACCTTTATTCGAGTGGATAGAGACCAGTATATGGATTTGGCCAAACTCTGGGATGTTTACGGGATTCCTAGCCTTGTTGTTCTAGAAAAAGACAAGGAAATTAGTCGTTTTGTTAATCGCGACCGTAAAAGCAAGCAACAAATTAACGACTTTTTAGCAGGACTGAAATAGGAGAAAAAGGAAACAATGATTTTTACATATAATAAAGAACATGTCGGTGATGTCCTTATGGTCATCGTGAAAAATAGCGGAGATGCCAAACTAGATGTGGAGCGCAAAGGCAAGGTAGCCCGTGTTTTCCTCAAAGAAACTGGGGAAACAGTGGCTTGGAATATTTTTGAAGTTTCAAGTTTATTTGAAATTGCAGAGCGCGGTCAAGTCTTTTTATCAGATGAACAGGTCTCTCGTTTGAACCAAGAATTGCAGGCGGAAGGTTTTAAAGAAGAAATTATCAATGACAAGGAACCTAAGTTTGTTGTTGGTGAAATTGTCGAGATGGTAGCCCATCCAGATAGTGACCACCTCAATATCTGTCAAGTAGCAGTCGCAAGTGACAAGACAGTGCAAATCGTTGCAGGGGCTCCTAATGCGCGTCTTGGGTTGAAAACCATTGTAGCTCTTCCAGGAGCTATGATGCCCAAAGGCAGCCTCATTTTCCCAGGCGAACTTCGTGGTGAAAAGAGTTTTGGCATGATGTGTAGTCCTCTTGAATTGCATTTGCCAAACGCTCCGCAAAAACGTGGTATTATTGAATTATCAGAAGACCAAGTTGTTGGAACTCCATTTGATCCAGCTAAACACTGGACTGCCTAAGAAGTTGTTAATATCTGATAGACCAGATAGAAGGAAATAAGATGGCAAAAAATGTAGTGATTACAGGAGCGACATCAGGAATTGGTGAAGCGATTGCGCGTGCTTATCTGGAGCAGGGTGAGAATGTCGTTCTAACAGGACGACGGATAGACAGACTAGAAACCCTCAAGTCGGAGTTTGCAGAAACTTTTCCAAATCAAACAGTTTGGACCTTTCCATTGGATGTGACGGATATGACTATGGTGAAGGCTGTCTGCTCCGATATTTTAGAAATGATAGGGCAGATTGATATCTTGGTCAATAATGCTGGACTGGCTCTAGGTTTAGCCCCCTATCAGGACTATGAAGAGTTGGATATGCTGACCATGTTGGATACCAATGTCAAAGGTTTGATGGCAGTCACTCGCTGTTTCTTGCCAGCAATGGTAAAAGCCAATCAAGGACATATCATCAACATGGGGTCA
>CAUUIG010000123.1:0-4057 GCA_963545095.1 uncultured Streptococcus sp. | reverse complement strand
GATTCCTCGGTTTTCATTTTATTAAAAGTAAGAGGCTTACTTTTTCAGTGGGCTCCTCAGGGCTGGTTTCTTTTATATATTAATCTTCTTTCAGCTTCGCCAATTCTTGTGCAAGGAGTTTAAGGGCGACTTGTGGGTTGGCTTGGCCTTTGGTTGCTTTCATAAGGAATCCTGTGAAGGCCTTGTCTGCGTTGCGTTTGCCTGACTTGAAGTCGGCAACAGCAGCTTCGTTATCGGCAAAGACTTGGTGGATAATTGGAATCAAGACAGCTGGATCTGAGATTTGGACCATACCTGCTTTTTCAACGTATTCACGCGCTCCACCGCCATTTTTAGCAAGGTGGACAAAGACTTTCTTGGCAATCTTAGAAGAGATAGTACCGTCTTCTATGATGGCAATCATTTCAACCAAGTTTTCTGGTGTCAATTTGATTTGTTCCAGTGTCTTGCCTTCAGCGTTCAAGAATTGAGCGACTTCCCCTTGGAGCCAGTTAGAGACTTGCTTAGCATCGCCACCGAGGGCGACAGCTTTTTCAAAGAAATCAGAAGTGACTTTGTTCGCAGTTAACTGGCTAGCGTCATAGTCTGACAAGCCAAGGTCAGATACGTAGCGCGCACGGCGTTCTTTTGGAAACTCTGGTAACTCTGTACGCATTTCCTCAATCCACTCGTCTGAGATTTCAAAGAGAGGTAGGTCTGGTTCTGGGAAGTAGCGGTAGTCTGCAGCCCCTTCCTTGACACGCATGAGGATGGTTGCTTTGTTGGCTTCATCGTAACGACGTGTTTCTTGGCGGATTTGACCACCTGAGCGAAGGATTTCAGCTTGACGTTGGACTTCGTATTCAAGACCCTTGCGGACGTTAGAGAAGGAGTTGAGGTTCTTCAACTCAGTCTTGGTACCGAATTTCTCTTGACCATAAGGACGAAGGGAGATGTTGGCATCCACACGCATCGAACCTTCTTCCATCTTAACGTCAGAAATGCCAGCGTACTGGATAACTTCCTTGAGGGCTGTTAGGTAAGCGTAGGCTTCTTCTGGCGAACGCATGTCAGCTTCAGATACAATCTCAATCAATGGCACCCCTTGGCGGTTGAGGTCAACGTAAGAGTAGCCATCTGTACCATGGGTATTCTTACCAGCGTCTTCTTCTAGGTGAGCACGTTCGATACCGATTTTCTTAGTCGTACCATCTTCTAGCTCCACTTCAATCCAGCCGTTGTAACCGATTGGTTCATCAAACTGAGAAATTTGGTAGGCTTTGGGATTATCAGGGTAGAAGTAGTTCTTGCGGTCAAAGTGCATCTTTTTGTGGATGTCCATGTTGAGGGCAAGAGCAGCCTTGATACCAGCATCGACAACACCTTTATTGAGAATTGGCAGTACGCCTGGGAAAGACCAGTCAATCACGTTAGTGTTGGCGTTTTGGTCATTTCCAAAGTGGGCAGAAGTAGGTGAGAAGATTTTTGAATTGGTGTTGAGCTCTACGTGGACTTCAAGTCCAATGACTGTTTCAAAGTTCATTAGTTATCACCTCCAAAAATCACGGGTTGTTGTTTGTGGTAGTCTGTTGTTGCTTCAAAAGCAGCAGCAGCTTGGTAAATGGTTTCCTCAGAGTACTTAGGACCAATCAATTGGAGACCGACAGGTAGACCTTGAGAGAAACCAGCAGGAATCGAAATTCCTGGGAGACCAGCCAAGTTGACTGGAATGGTCAAAAGGTCAGCCAAGTACATGGCAACTGGATCATGGTTGAGAGAATCCAAGTCATAGGCAACACTTGGAGCAGTTGGACCCAAAATCAAATCGTAATCCGCAAAGACTTTTTCGAAATCTTGGATGATGAGGGTACGAACCTGTCCAGCTTTCTTGTAGTAGGCATCGTAGTAACCTGATGAAAGGCTGAAAGTACCCAGCATGATACGACGTTTCACTTCTTCACCGAAACCTTGGCTACGGCTGTTTACATAGATTTCATCAAGATTAGTTGCATCTTCTGCACGGTAACCGTAACGGATACCGTCAAAACGTTGCAAGTTTGATGAAGCTTCTGATGAAGCGATGATGTAGTAAACGGCAACACCGTATTTTGAGTGAGGGAGGCTGACTTCTTCAACGATGGCGCCAAGTTTTCCAAAGTGCTTAGCAGCATTAAGGATGGTTTCTTTGACCTCTGGGTCAATCCCTTCACCTAGGTATTCTTTAGGCAAAGCGATTTTCATGCCCTTGATGTCTTGGCCGATTTTTGAAGTAAAGTCGGCAATGCGGACAGGAGCAGAAGTAGAGTCTTTAGCATCTTCGCTGGCAATAGCGTTGAGCAAGAGGGCATTTTCCTTAACAGTTGGTGCGAAAGGTCCAATCTGGTCTAATGAGCTACCGAAGGCAATGAGACCGAAACGAGAAACTGTTCCGTAGGTTGGTTTGAGACCAACGATCCCGTTGAAGGCAGCAGGTTGGCGGATGGAACCACCAGTATCAGAACCAAGTGACAAGCGAACTTGGCCTGAAGCTACAGCTGCGGCAGAACCACTTGAAGAACCACCAGGGACCTTGCTGTGATCCCAAGCGTTTTTAGTGGCACCATAGTGCGAAGTCTCACCTGATCCACCCATGGCAAACTCGTCCATGTTAGTTTTTCCTACGACAATCATGCCTTTAGCCTTTGCATTGGCAACGGCTGTCGCATCAAAAATTGGCTCATAGTTGTAGAGCATTTTTGAGGCAGCAGTTGTGAGAATACCGTCTGTAGAGATGTTATCCTTAACAGCCAATGGAATTCCTGAAAGGACATTATCAGCATCAATTCCAGCTTCATCAATGGCTTTCGCTTGAGCAAGAGCCTGATCCTCAGCGATGGTAACAAAAGCGTTGATAGCTGTCTCTCGAGACTTGATATCTTCAAGCGTTGCTTGTGTCAATTCAGTTGCTGAAATTTCCTTAGATACAAGGAGAGCGTGCAAGTCTTCAATGGTTTTATTGTTGAAATTCATTAGGCATCTCCTCCATCGTCTAGGATAGCTGGTACCTTGATATAGTAGTTATCTTTTTCAGGTACGTTTTTAAACAAGCGATCACGGTCTGTTCCTTCTTCGGCCACATCAGGGCGGAGTACAGTCTTGCGGTCAGCCATAGTTGTAGTAGGTGCAACACCAGTTGTGTCAACTTCGCCCAGCAATTCAACCATGTCAACAATCTTAGACAAGGTAGTCGCAAAGGCAGCAGTTTCTTCTTCAGAGAATCTTAATTTTGAAAGATTGGCAACGTGTGTTACCTCTTCTTGCGTAATTTTCATCTTGCATCCTTTCGTGAAATGATGATTTTTAGTCTGTTCTATTTTACCATATTTTCCTATAAATAAGGGAGGGAAAGCTGAAAAAAGACATCTGGCGAGTCGAGAAAGAGGTTTTTAAAAGAAACAAAAAATACCCGTCCTAACTTTGACGAGTTAACGAGCTATTTTTAGTTATGTAACTACAGCCACGGTCTTAAACGGCTCTGTGGGGTGTTGTTGACGCAACACATTTTTCTATATTCATTGCAACATTTACTTTAAAAATTGCAAGGGGAGTAGGATGGTTAGTACCTAAGTGGGGCAATAGTTGAATAGTAGGCATTAAAATTGCTAGATAGTTTTTGTTTGTTGTTGATTAGCAAACTAAGATTCTTTGATTTTTATATGCACTCTTTTGGTATTCATTCCATAAAGCCTGAAGTTCAACTGCATTTTCTAAGACATATTGCCTTATCATTTTTAGGTCTTTTGCTTTTACTTTACCATCTCTCAGTTCACCGTTCAGAAACATTGAACCCACTTCTTCTCCGTAGATATAAAAGTGAATATGCGCTTTTTGACCTTTATGGTTATGTTCGTTAGGGCGAATTTCAATACCATGCTTTATACTCAATAAAAATCAAAGAGCAAACTAGAAAGCTAGGCGCAGGCAGTACTTGAGTACGACAAGCCGACGCTGACGTGGTTTGAAGAGATTTTTGAAGAGTATTAGGAAAGAATATTTAGGCATGTAGTAGTCCCACGTAGTCCTTCCATGTTTCAAGGTA
>CAUUIG010000122.1:0-4235 GCA_963545095.1 uncultured Streptococcus sp. | reverse complement strand
GAACCATTATTATTGCGACCCACAATCCTCTGATTTGGGAGCAAGTGGACCAAGTCATTCGAGTTACCGATTTATCACATAGATGATATGGTAAGATTCATACTCAATGAAAATCAAAAAGCAAACTAGGAAGCTAGTCGCAGGCTGCTCAAAGCACTGCTTTGAGGTTGTAGATGAAACTGACGAAGTCAGTAACCATATATACGGCAAGGCGAAGCTGACGTGGTTTGAAGAGATTTTCGAAGAGTATCAGTTAGAAGAAAGAGTCACAAACACACTTTGTGGCTTTTTTATTTCCATAAAAATGGTAAAATAGTAAGAGTAGAAATGGAGTTTGAGACATGAAAGTAATAGAACAATTTAAAAATAAGAAAGTCCTTGTTTTAGGTTTAGCCAAGTCAGGTGAATCTGCAGCTCGTTTGTTGGACAAGCTAGGTGCCATTGTGACAGTAAATGATGGGAAGCCTTTTGAGGACAATCCCGCTGCTCAAAGTTTGTTGGAAGAAGGGATCAAGGTTATCACAGGTGGCCATCCTTTGGAACTCTTGGATGAAGAGTTTGCCCTGATGGTGAAAAATCCAGGTATCCCATACAGCAATCCCATGATTGAAAAGGCTTTGGCCAAAGGTATTCCAGTCTTGACTGAGGTGGAATTGGCTTACTTGATTTCAGAAGCACCGATTGTTGGTATTACTGGTTCAAATGGTAAAACAACCACAACGACGATGATTGGGGAAGTTTTGACTGCTGCTGGTCAACATGGTCTCTTATCAGGAAATATCGGCTATCCAGCTAGTCAAGTGGCCCAAACTGCGTCAGACAAGGACACGCTTGTTATGGAACTTTCTTCTTTCCAACTCATGGGTGTTCAAGAATTCCATCCTGAGATTGCGGTTATTACCAACCTCATGCCAACCCATATCGATTATCATGGTTCTTTTGAGGAATATGTAGCAGCTAAGTGGAATATTCAAAACAAGATGACAGCAGCTGATTTCCTTGTCTTGAACTTTAACCAAGACTTGGCAAAAGAATTGGCTAGCAAAACACAAGCCACTGTTGTTCCATTTTCAACACAGGAAAAGGTTGATGGAGCTTATTTGGAAGATGGTCAGCTCTACTTCCGTGGGGAACTAGTCATGGCAGCGAATGAAATCGGAGTTCCAGGTAGCCACAATATAGAAAATGCCCTTGCGACGATTGCTGTAGCCAAGCTCCGTGGTGTAGATAACCAAACCATCAAAGAAACTCTTTCAGCCTTTGGAGGTGTCAAACACCGTCTCCAATTTGTGGATGAAATCAAGGGTGTCAAATTCTATAATGATAGCAAGTCAACCAATATCCTGGCTACTCAAAAAGCCTTGTCAGGCTTTGACAACAGCAAGGTCATCTTGATTGCAGGTGGTTTAGACCGTGGTAATGAGTTTGACGAACTGGTTCCAGATATTACTGGACTCAAGAAGATGGTCATCCTAGGCCAGTCTGCAGAACGTGTTAAACGGGCAGCGGATAAGGCTGGTGTCGCTTATGTGGATGCGATTGATATTGCAGATGCGACCCGCAAGGCTTACAAGCTTGCGACTCAAGGAGACGTGGTTCTTCTCAGTCCAGCCAATGCCAGCTGGGATATGTATGCTAACTTTGAAGTACGTGGCGACCTCTTTATCGACACAGTAGCGGAGTTAAAGGAATAATATGAAAAAAATTGTCTTTACAGGTGGGGGGACGGTTGGACACGTCACCCTCAATCTTTTGTTAATGCCTAAGTTCATCGAAGATGGCTGGGAAGTCCACTATATCGGGGACAAGCGTGGTATCGAACACCAAGAAATCCTCAAGTCAGGTCTAGATATCACCTTCCATTCTATTGCGACTGGAAAATTGCGTCGTTATTTCTCTTGGCAAAATATGCTGGATGTCTTTAAAGTTGGTTGGGGAATTGTCCAATCGCTCTTTATCATGTTGCGACTTCGTCCACAGGCACTTTTTTCAAAGGGGGGCTTTGTCTCAGTACCGCCTGTTATCGCTGCGCGTGTGTCAGGAGTGCCTGTCTTTATTCACGAATCTGACCTATCTATGGGCTTGGCCAATAAAATCGCCTATAAATTTGCGACCAAGATGTATTCAACATTTGAGCAAGCTTCAAGTTTGTCTAAGGTTGAGCATGTGGGAGCAGTGACCAAGGTTTCAGACCAAAAAACTCCAGAACCAGATGAATTGGTGGATATTCAAACCCACTTTAATCCAAAATTGCCAACTGTATTGTTTGTTGGCGGTTCTGCAGGTGCTCGTGTCTTTAACCAATTGGTGACAGACCATAAGAAAGAACTGACAGAACGCTACAATATTATCAATCTAACTGGAGATTCTAGCCTGAACGAGTTGAGCCAAAATCTCTTTCGTGTTGACTATGTGACCAATCTCTATCAACCCTTGATGGAATTGGCTGATATTGTTGTGACACGAGGTGGTGCCAATACGATTTTTGAGCTCTTGGCCATGGCAAAATTACATGTTATTGTGCCACTTGGTCGTGAAGCTAGTCGTGGTGACCAGATTGAAAATGCGGCTTACTTTGTAAAAAAAGGCTATGCAGAAGAGCTTCAAGAAAGCGATTTGACCTTGGATAGTTTGGAAGAGAAGCTTTCTCACTTACTAAGCCACAAGGAAGACTACCAAGCCAAGATGAAGGCTTCTAAGGAATTGAAATCTCTAGCAGATTTTTATCAATTGTTGAAAAAAGATTTATCATAAGGAAAGTAAATGTCAAAAGATAAGAAAAATGAGGGCAAAGAAATCCTCGAAGAATTTAAAGAGTTATCAGAATGGCAGAAACGAAACCAAGAATATCTAAAAAAGAAGGCTGAAGAAGAGGCGGCCCTAGCTGAGGAGAAGGAAAAGGAAAGACAAGCTCGAATGGCTTCAAAATCTGAAAAGTCAGATGCAACTGAGGACCAAGAGGGTGAATCTGATCCAAAAGACCCAAAATCAGCTAAGGAAGATGCTAAAGAAAAAGTAGAAGAGTCAGAAGCTGATAAAGGGGAAGAAGAGATAGAAGAATCAGTTTCTAAAGAGAACGAGGACCAGGATAAAAAGCTTGCTAAAAAGGCTACAAAAGAAAAACCAGCCAAAGCAAAGATTCCTGGCCTCCATATCTTACGAGCTCTAACGATTTTATTTCCAAGTCTGCTTTTATTGATTGTTTCTGCCTACTTACTCAGTCCTTATGCGACCATGAAGGATATAAGTATTGAGGGAACGGTACAAACTACGGCTGATGATATCCGACAAGCTTCAGGCATTCAGGATTCAGATTATACAATTAACCTTCTGCTAGATAAGGCAAAATATGAAGAGCAGATCAAGTCTAACCATTGGGTTGAATCAGCTCAGCTTGTTTATCAATTTCCAACCAAGTTCACTATCAAGGTTAAGGAATACGATATTGTTGCCTACTATATTTCTGGTGAAAATCATTATCCTATTCTTTCCAGCGGTCAGCTTGAGACCAGTGCTGTGAGTTTGGTCAGTCTACCAGAAACTTATTTATCAGTTCTCTTTAATGATAGTGAACAAATCAAGGCTTTTGTCTCAGAACTTGCTCAAATTAGCCCAGAACTCAAGGCGGCTATCCAAAAGGTGGAACTAGCCCCAAGCAAGGTGACTTCCGATTTAATTCGATTGACCATGAATGATTCGGACGAGGTCTTGGTTCCTCTATCTGAAATGAGTAAGAAATTGCCTTATTACAGTAAGATTAAGCCTCAATTGTCAGAACCAAGTGTGGTCGACATGGAAGCTGGAATCTACAGCTACACTGTGGCGGATAAATTAATTATGGAGGCTGAGGAAAAAGCCAAACAAGAAGCTGAGAAGAAGCAGAAAGAGGAAGAGAAGAAAAGACTGGAAGAACAGCAGAATAAATTGGAAGAAGAGAAGAAAAAGCTGGAGGAAGAGAGCAATCGAAATCAAACAAATCAGCGTTCATCGCGTCGCTAGGTTTAGCTTTTCTTCTATAGCTCTTTAGTTGCCATGGTAAGTGTCTAGAGTTTTGAGAAATACAGAAAGCATATAATTATATGTTCAGCCTTTTCGTGTATCTGCATTTATTTATATGTGGTTTTGGAATTTCTCAAAATCGCGACACATACGCGACCATGTTTTTACTTGACAAGTGTTGGTAGAAATAATAGAATAGTAAAAAACCTTTAAAGCAGTCCAGAGAGGCAGCTAAG